>JAFGHO010000049.1 GCA_016930085.1 Spirochaetales bacterium | reverse complement strand
TATTCCATCTAATTCGTTATAATAAAAGAAACTGACAAACTCATTACAATCGGAAATACTGACAATTTAATTAATTGTCAGTATAAATGATCCCACTCGTTCAGGGTATAGTTCATTGCCCGTGCAAGATACGTATTCGGCGGAACACCTGGAATATGCTCATCAAGTGAAATCTTCAATACCTCCGCGGATCTGCTCGTATTGTATCAAATAAACATGACGGGTTCGAATATACTGTTCCCGGCGCCGCCGGAAGCCTTTCTGTTGAAAAAGTCTCAAAAAAAGCGCAATACCCGGATGGTTGAAAAGAATAGCTATTCTTCCTCTCTATCCTCTGCGAGTTTCGTGAGAAACCATAAAGAAATTAATATTGTATCACACGGAGTACAAAAAGGACACGGAGGAAGAGAATTGAACATCTTTCTCCGCGCGCCTCGTGAGAAATTTTATTAATGTAAATTCCGGACAAAATCAGTAATCACCAGTGATTACCTGATCTATAGCGTCGTTTCTCCCCTTAAGACCGTGTGCCGGCGATAGAGACAGGCATCAGAACTGCACGCCCGTGTCGATGAAGTACATATTCTCCATACTCGAATTCGTCCAGGCCTTGATCGCATCGTTGGCCACGAGGGTGGTGCCCGACGGGTCGGTAAAACGCAGGGAAACGGGAAGTTCGAAAGGACCGGCTCCTTGCGGGACAACCCAGGTGCCGGCCCGCTCCTGCGGCCGTGAACTCGTGTAGTTTTGATCGCGATTCAATGCCACCCATTCACCGGATGCAAGCTGCGCTTCGACAATCGTGACTGATCCCAGACCGGCGACGTTGACAACGGAAAGCCCGAACCAGTATTCGGATGCCCCCTTGAACATCTGGATATGCACGTTGCCCACCGCAGGGCACGGCACGCGCCGGTATTTAATGGGGACAACGCCGTCTATTATCTCTCCATTGGCATTGCCTGATTGTAAACGGGCCATGGCGATAGCGCCAAGATCGAGGTGGATACTCTCTTCGGGACTGGGATCGCGGTCTGTCGGAAGGTCTCCTCCGGGCATGGGACAGCCGTATTTGAAATCATCGACTTCGTAGCAGTGATTACGCCCCGCGCCGCAGCACCATTTCGCATTGGGCGCGCAAGGACAGGAGTCATTGATGACAAGGGTGATCGGTGGTGTATAGCCGGACTCACCGGTTTGATAATCGGTGCCGTCTTTCTTGACGAGCTTGACTTCGAAACACTCACCGCAGCTCAGATAATTGTCGAGGTCGCCGGAAAGAGTCGGCCAGTACTGGGTGTAGTAGTTGCCTTGCGGCGCCGCCCAGTTCCCACGGAAGGTATTACCGGGGGGCTCGGCGCAAAGGTCCGGGTATGCCGAGCAAAAGGCCTGGCATTCCGACTGATAATATTTGTCTCCGGATTTGATTGCCGTTGAGCAGACATTATATATTCCGAACTGGCACGCGCCGGCCAGGGTTATCCCGAAGTTCGTCGAACGGGAGTAGTGCCAGGGCTCATTGTTGCTCACCGACGTGACCGGCGGCCACGAACCGGAGACGGCCGCCTTGGAACTCACCACCTCGCACAGGGCTCCGGTGTTTCCTCCGCAGCCGCCGCAGTCCTGCGAGGACAAGTCGTTGCTGCAGTACCGGGCGGTGCATACGTTGTCTTTTAGCACCCAGCCTCCGCACGAGGAAGCGTCGACGGCGGGATACGGCGCCTGGGTACGATTGGGATCCGGTGTTTCTCCGGTACCTGCCGTCGGTGCCGGCGTCCCCCCGCCGCAGTCGGGTAATGAAGAAACAAGACCAACGTAATATTGTGCGATTAAAAGCGCATCCACAATATTAACGCCGCCGTCCCCATTCACGTCCGCTACCGAGGAATTGTAATTCGCAGGATTTAATCCCACATATGCCTGGGCGACAAGGAGTGCATCGACGATATTGATATCTCCGCTTGCATTGACATCTCCGCATTCTTGCGAGAAAACCTGTCCCGCGCACAATACAAGCACAATTGAAATAATACATGCTGTTTTTACCTTAACATTCTCCCTTTTCATGTTTTTTATCCTTTCTATTATATTTATGTTTCTTTATAAATATGCGATTCCATACCAGTATATCATAGAAATGGATTTGAACCAATAATTTTCTGCAAAATTCCTTGTTTTGATCTTTCATACATCCTGTTGATCCCTTCCAGATTCTTTTTTTACACGTAACGCACACCGACAGTCACCTGCCGTCAAAACGCGCAAATAACCCCTTATCCTATTTATCGACTTTTTCGAAGAGATTGCTTCACGAGTCCCCGTCTCTGCGTCCTGTCCCGGTCTGACCCCGGCGCCGCTGAAACAGGCTACCGGAAGCCTTTCTGCGGAAAAAGCTTCAATATAAAAACGCAATACCCGAACGGTAAAAAGAATGTTGTAACCCGGTGGAAGAGGACAACTATTCTTCCTCTGTGTCTTCTGGTGTGCTTGGTAAGATACAATATTAATTTCTTTAAGGTTTCTCACAAAGCTCGCGGAGAACACAGGGGAAGAGAAATAAATATCTTCCTCTGTGCGACCTGTGAGAAATTTTCTTAACGCAAATTCTTAAAGCGTTGGCCCGGGAGAGACGGGCTTCAAAATAATAAATTCGACAGTCTCGTAATACCCGGTTGCGGCCGGCATTACGGCCGCTGCATACCTGATAACGTTTCCAATTCAACGGGACACGATACTTCTCTTGTAATGATATTGGGATTATCGGCGGCCTGATACCAGTCGATAAACCAGTCAAGACCTTCGGCCATTTGGGTCAATCCCCTGCTTCGAAACAACGCATCATTTTTGGATTTCAGACAATTTTTCAGAGCGGCAAGATCCTGATAACCGTATTGCTCCTGACATGCAGATAATAATCCGCCGTATTGAGCCCCCATTTCGGATTTTGATACGCCCCATTGAGTCGAACAGGCATCAAAGGCACCGACGCCGCCGCCGGGGATCAAAATATCAACCTGGCCGCCGGCAACATCGTACCCGATATTGATAGCCATGACAATCATTTTCTTTCCTTTAATAGCCACTGCACCGGGACTATATCCATAATGGCCTTCTCCGGTAAACTCCAGTTCAAAGCATCTCCCGCAGATATCTCCGCTGCTGGTCGCCGCAAACCCATAGGAAAGATTGGAATTGACAGCCCACGGTATTAATTTAAAACACGTGTATGCAGGCCCATTGGCACCACATGAGCTGTTCAAAAGAGGATCTGATTGTTCGGTTACACCGTCTTTGGCACAGGTCTGCATTGGAGGCATAACATCCGGAAGATTATTAGGCCAGCTGCAATGAGGTTTACAGCAGTCCCAATAACGGGTGGCATACCCGTTGGCCCCCGGTATGGGATTGACAGGTGGCGGCACAGTGTTGGGATCGCATGCGCCGATCAATTTCCAGGCGTACTCATCTCCCGAATACTCCTCCGGATTTTCATTTACCGTATACCACTTCTGTTCATACAAATTGCCGTTATAGATCACTCTCGCTCCTGAGCCTTCGTAGGTCGTTTCGGCGGACCATGTCGTTGATTTGGAGCAATCGACGTTCCCCCCCGGAGGATTTGTGACGGACGGAGGATCCGTAATAGACGGAGGATCCGTAATAGACGGAGGATTTGTAACGGATGGAGGATCTGTGGGAACCGCTGTCTGGGTGCCGCAGTTGAGTGAAGAAGCAAGACCGACGTAGTATTGCGCCACTAAAAGGGCATCCACAATATCGATACCGCCGCTCGCATTCACGTCCGCTACCGAGGAATCATAATTTGCCGGATTTAATCCCACATAAGCCTGGGCGATAATGAGTGCGTCGACAATATCGATACTTCCGCTTGCATTGACGTCTCCGCATTGCTGCGAGAAAACCTGTCCCGCACACAATACAAGCACAATGAACATTATACATACTGTTTTTACCTTAAATTTCTCACGTTTCATGCTTTTATCCTTTCATTTTTATATTTATATTACCTTTTACATATATGATGACAGACAAGTATATCATAAAAACAGCTTTGAACCAAGAAATTTCTTTAAAATTCATCATTCAGATCTTTCTCCCAAAAGGAGTATAATGGTTATACTGTATTTATTGATGTAGTAATGAACGGCCAACACTGGTGTTTTCCTATCAGTCATAAAACCGGCAAAATTCTTTTCAATATTTTTCAAATTACCAATGTAATCCATAACTGCGCTTCTTCGGTTTTCGATGTGTGCGTATTCCTGTGTATATTCGAATATGATATCTTCCACAATCCGTCTTTTTCCTGATGCTCCAGAAACCGCCGTTTGTCTGTTTATTCAGTATTTTATTGACTTCGGGAAGTTCCCGGAGGGAAATTACCGGGTGAACCTTCTGTTCCAGCAAGTCGCGGGCGGTAAAATAGGTGACGGCATCATTTTCCGATGCCGTCAACGGCCGTATCGGATCATAGCCAAATATAAGTACTCCTTTTATACGATTAATGTGATATAACGGTCCGGGGCTGCCGGAGCCGGGAGTTTATCCTCCTTTTCTATCATAGTACCGAACAAATTCAGGTACTGCCGGGTTTTTTGAAAGTGGTATAATAAGCCATCTCAACAGTATAAAAAATCATTCGGGTTAATCGGCATTTTTATTTGTCAAATAATTCTTTGTTTTCAGATATTCTTTCAAATTCCTGTTCAGGTAATTTATCTTTTCTGTTGAATCTGACGCCCATGCGGATTGCGGATAATATGTGGTAACGATAGTAAAATAATATATTCCTCTGCTTGTATTATGAAGCAATTCCTCTATTGTCAATAGTGTTTGATTGTTATTGCCGCTCGATTGATTTCGTTTGCGGTTCATTTCCGCCTTTCGCAATTTAAGCCAGTCGAGCGGATCAATGGAAAATAATTTGTTATAATAAGCAATTCCCTTTTTATAATAGGCATATGCCGGATCTTTATGCTTTACCAGGCCGGTATCGGAAGTATTTTTAATGTCGGTTGAATCAGGTCCGGTGCTGTTTTCGGAAGCGTTTGAAAATTGTTTCAGCAATCTATGATATGCATTGATGATACCGAGTATTTTAAGATCATACTCCCTGTTACCGGCATGTAAGTCAGGATGGTATTTCTTCAATAATAATCGATACGACTGTTTTAGGTCGTTTATAGTAGAGTTTTTATTCAAGCCGAATATAAGAGAATCATTTTCGAGTGTGTTCAGTTGCAGTACCTCCTGATAAATACGATTTCGTCTGGCGGGAAAAGCGTTATATAAATTTCTCGACAATGCAAACAAGCCAAATTAGAATATTCCGTAAGGATTTATAACTAATTTCACGTGTAATTATCGTATAAAAAAATAACACCAAACAAATACTATATACATAAGGAATTAACCTGCTATCCGGCATTTGACGAAAATAATGTCAACTTTTTGGATGACAGCCCCGCACTCTGTCTTAAAACCAAACGCGCCGAAAATCCTCGACAACAACAGGCACGCAACAGCCCCTGTTTTCTTTCCATCCCTTCCGTCGCATCAATCCCGCTAAAACAACCCTCTCTTTCCCATCCGCTTCCTCGCTGCGGCACTACCACAGACAAACCATATTCCTATCTTACGGACATCGTCACCCGAAAAGCCAAAAACGCACACCTCCCCTTTCCACATTTACCATTATTTTAAAAGGGATTGCGTAACGGGTTCCCATAGCCAAGTGCCGTCCCGGACCTGCCCCCGGTGCCGCCGAAACAGGCTGCCGGGGGTCTTCCTGTTGAAAAAGTTTCAAAAAAAACCTTTTTACCATTATAACTTGTTTTAAAAAAAGTGCAATATCCGGACGGTAAAAAATATATTATAACCTGGACAAATAATTACATCCAACGGCATTTTTGCTTCATCAGGAATTGCGGACGATCGGCAATATTGTCAACATCGGAATCGTGTCTTACGGGAAACTTGATATAAGCCCGACGTAATATTGTGCAATTAAAAGGGCATCGACTATATTTATTGTACCCGAGTGATTAACGTCCCCGCATACGAGATCGATTCCCGGTGGATTCAGACCGACATAATACTGCGCCAGCATAAGGGCATCGACGATATCGATCCTCCCGCTGTTGTCGACATCGCCTGTAAGGGTGCAGGAAACAGTGACAATCTCGATCGAGCCGTCATGTCCCCGCGGAGCGCCTATACTGTTTGAGCTTGTATCCGTTAACGTTGTCACACCAATGTGGAGGGTTGTCGTCCCGCTGTACGACCTGGCAAGCCAGTGAATGGTAAGGACATGTAACGTCGAACCCGGACCCTTTCCTGTTGCATCGAATCCGCTCACCGAAAGCTCGCCCGTGGTTTCCGTATGGACCGCACTCACGAATCCATCCGCACCCGCCGTGACGCCGTTCGTTCCCTCGTTTGTATTTATGACGGCTACGGAACTGTCAAAGGTAATGGTAAATTCGTATTCACCAAGAACCTGATTTCCGCTGTTTATAAGGACTTCATTTGTAAAAGTATAGGGACCGATAATGGCGATTGGAATCAGTGACGGATCGATCGGTATGGTGTCGCCGAAATAGGTGAGGTCGAGCATGGTATGGGTCTTGTGTTCCGGAACAAACCAGACATCCCCGGCCGAATCCTGGCTTATCGGGTCCATCAGGAAATCGATGGTGGAAGAGCATTGAACCCCCAGGCTGGTAATGAGATCCGCATACCCGGGCGCGGTTATCGTAAAATCGACGATATCGCCGGGCATACAGTTGTAAACACGCAGCCGGTAGAACCCTGTGCTGTCCGTTGTCGTGTTTGTCGTTCCAAGGTCCGCGACACCGGTGAGTGAAGCGCCGCTTATTCCCAGGTTTGTCGTACTGCTTCGTACATACCCGCTTGCCTCGAATATACAGGGCGCGCAGGTTTTGCCGGGGGTATTGACGGGAGTCGGATCGGGTGTCGTTTCCTGGGTTACCGGGTCCATCAGGAAATCGATGGTGGAAGAGCACAGAACCCCCCGCCCGGTGATAAGGTCTTCATATCCCGGCGCAGTTATCGTAAAATCGACATTATCGCCGGACATGCAATTGGCGACATTCAGACTGTAATACCCGGTACTGTCCGTCGTCGTACTCCTTGTTCCCATACTGCCAACCGCCGTAATGGAGGCGCCGCTTATCCCCGCGTTTGTGGTACTGCTTCTCACATACCCGCTTGCATTGAATATACACGGCTGACAGGTAACGGCGGGGACGGGGGTGGGACTGGGTGTCGATACCTGCGCCAAAACCATGGTATTTCCGGTACACAGGAAAAGCAGAAAAAATAATACGAAAGCCATTGATAATAATGTATCATTTTTTTTACACATAGCATTGTTTCCTTTCCGCCAGATTATTTTTCCATCAATTATAGACGAAAAGAAACAAATGGTCGTCCGTGCGGATAGCTATGGACGTTTTTTCATCGGGCCGATATGTCGTTTTTGTTTTGCCCCCAATTACCTGCGATAGCCCTTCCCGGGAACATGGGAATTACGATATTTTTCATAGGTCGAATCACTTAGCGGTATTTCATCCAAAAGCCGATTTTTTTTTGAAAAAAAATGTGTAGAATAGGGCACTTGAAAAAATAGCAGTATGTGCTGCAAAGAAGTCAGTACCGTATCAGGAGTATGGTTGATTCATGATTGTTGCGCCGGTATTACAAAACTCCGCCGCCGAATGCGAAACACGGTTTTATTGACATCGATGTTTGCACGAGGCTTGCGCGAATACCCGGATTATATGAAAGGAAAAAAGCAAAATGAAAAGGAAAACGTATCTTTTTTTGAGTATCCTGTGTGTGTTTGCAGTTCCGCTGTATGCACAGGCACCCGCAATCACATCCATCAGTCCGGAAAGCGGACCGGTCGGTACGGAGGTGACGATTACCGGAACGGGATTTCTTTCTTCCGGCAATGTGATTTATTTCCGGGACGCGCTGATGAGTATGCTTTATGAGGCGCGGATTACCGCCTCCTCCCCGGACGGGCTCAAGCTTCTCTTTGACGTGCCTCAGGCGGTGAATCCGGAGTGTTACTATTCGGACCCCCCGTGCGCCTCACCTTCGCGCATGGTGTCCGACGGCGTGTATCTCGTGTACGTCGTCACATCCGCCGGGACGAGCAACATGAAAGAGTTCACGGTCAGCGATTCGCCGACTCAATCCCCGTCCCCGGCCGCTTTACCGACGACCGACCCCGACTGCCCGAGCGGGATTTACGGGGACGCCAATGAAGACGGCGAAATCACCATTGCCGACGCGTTGATCGTCGCGCAGACCTACGTGGGCGTTATCGGGCTGTTTACGCCGCCCTGCGCCGACGTGAACGGAAGCGGCTCCGTCGATATTCTCGACGCGCTGCTTATCGCGCAATGCTATGTGGGACTCATTTCCTGCGATTTTTGAACTGGATTTTAAAAATATTCCGCAGAAATAAGCTACCCAAATAGTATAAATCGGGCTGGTTTATGGGGGTACTAATGTTGTTCTCCATGGCGTCTTTTATTCATAATAAATTATTCATTTTCTAATAAGGATAAAGGATACCACCCCTTTCTACCTTGCCGGTATCGATAATTTTTTCAACTTTATAAATCAATCTTCTGTGATACCATTCTTTAAGCCTATTTCTCGAAGTTCGTGGTGGTGTTTGTGATTGACTTGCTACTTCCCATGTATGAAATTTTCCCTCATTTGTAATACCAATAATATCAGGTTCTTTCCTGCTGTATGTATACCTGGCATCAAAACCGACATCTCTTAATGCAAAATCTGCATATACCGCTTTGTATTTTCCACTCTCTGCCATTTCCAGACATTTTTCAAGCATCATTTCACGATGCTTGGGTTTTCCATGTTCTCTAAAATAGATGGGTGCTTGAGTTTCCGATCCGGTGCCTGGAATTTGAGTATGTTCGGGGATTTTTATGATATTATAATTTTTCTGTTTACCAGTTTTAGGATTTATATATGTACCCTGTTTTTTCTTAAATTTATAGTCTCTTATTGCCACAAAATTAAATTTATTTAAAGTATCACCTTTGGCCAACCCATTCGGATCCCTGTATATAACCGGATTGTTATCACAATACACATACCAGTTGAGGGATTCCAGAAAATTGAAATCCTCCCGGTTCGGATCGAGCAGTTCGCTTCCCGCAGGGTCGGCAGAGATCCACCTGACCCGCTTGGGGTCCAGGTATCGGGCACCCATGTAATAATTGCCCGTTTCCTCGTCCAGCTCCTTGCCGGTAAAGCGGAAGCGGATCTTGCCGCTGGATTCGGCAAACTCCTCTATCCACAATTCGCCGTGGGGGGTATATTCCAGGTGCTCGAAGACCTCTCCGTCGGGATCTGTTATATATTGGGCGCTTCCCAGGTGGTCGGTATGGTAATAATAAGTATTGGCCTTTTCATAGTATATACCGGTATCATCTTCAATGGTCATCTTGGTAGCTAGGCGGCTTTCTCCCACATAAATATGTTTGGATTGGCGGAAATCAGGATAGTCTTCGGTAATACTCCACAGACTGTCAAAATACAAGGTTTCTCCGCCTTCGATATATTTAACCGTTCGCTGACCGGAAGGATCATAACAATAAGTGACCCAGATATCCTCTTCTACGGTCTCGATAAGCCTGTTTTCCTCATCCCATGAGTAATACCGCATATAGACATCGTCCTCATTCCCCTGGGTTTGGGTCCGTTCCAGGCCAAAGCCGTAATCCACCTTATAAATGGAATCCTCTATGGTGAGATGATAACCTCCGCTGGTCCATCCACCGGTAGAATGACCGCCTTCCCGTTCTTCCACCACATTACCGTTCAGGTCATAGAGATACCAGATATTGCCGATCCGTTCCGGTTGATGCGGTTTATCACTGTAGTATTTATAATCCAGGGCATAATTGAGTCCGTCTCCCTGGCTTACCTGGGGTTTGTTTACGATCTGTGAAGCCTTACTGATTACATTACCGATGGAATCATAGGCAAAGACCTGCTCATTTTCACTTTTATAGGCAACAGAACCACCTGAACCAAAGGGGTTTTCAGTATGAACCCCTTCCGACCGGGTTAGCTGGTAAAGGTCATCATAATTGTAAGTCACGGACGTTGTATAGGTGTCCGATGTATTATCGAACCCCAGAATATTTCCAACATCATTGAATTGGTAGCTTATATTTTGAAGTTTATTGCCGTATGCATCCTTTGTGAGAATACTATTCAGCCAGCGCCGGTTTTCATCATAGGTGTAATATGTCTCTGTCATGTTTCCCAGTTGAATGTAAATTCGCTGACCGTATTCATCATACCCGATTTCCCGGACATAGTGGGTGGTCAGGGTTCCCCTTGTTCCGCTCGCACTTTTTACCTGTCCGCCGGTATCGTATTGATAGGTTAATACCTCTCCGTCCGGAAAATCAATGGTCTCCATACGTCCCAGGTAATCGTATGTAAAGCCGATGGTTGCCGTCTTGATTTCACCGGCAGCGGTTTGCCGTTGAATACTGCGGGTCATGGATGTGGTTTCACCTAATGCCCCGTATTCATAGCTGGTGCTGCCCGCATAATAAGTCATAGAAACCAGCCGGCCTGCGGTGTTGTTGGGAGCCCCCGGAGCACCATAATGATAGACCGTGTCCTCGAAACTTTGCTTTGAGGGATAATCGATCGTGTCCAGGCGTTCGAAATCATCATAAGAATAATCTATGGCTTTTCCAGAATGCCTTAAATTCGCATCGATTTTACGACTTAATAATCCGAAATTGTTATAGAAATATTCCGTAAGGCCTGTATCATGACTGTAGAGACTGGTTCTGTTGCCCTGCATATCATAAGTGATACGAACAGGATTACCTTGATGATCCAGTGCTTCAGTCAGGCGTCCGAGGGCGTCATAGTGATATTGGGCCGATGTGAGAATTTTATGTGACTGGTTCAGTTTTTGAATCGATATGATTTTTTCTTTTGCATTTGTAAGGCTATCGGTAATATTGTCCAGAGGGTCGGTTGTTCTGACCAGTTGCATATTATCCTGAAAAAGATATTCTACGGTTATTTCACTGCCGTCGGGTAATTTTTTTCGGATCACCCGGTCCAATTGGTCGTAGGTGATGGTGGTTGGACGGACGAGTTCCTGGATGCCGGGATACACGGAACCCGGGACAAAAAGATTCTGGCCTTCCTGCACGGTCCGGCCCTTTGCATCGAAAATCAATGAGCCGGAGACATTCCATCCGGTCACCCGGCCGGAACCATAGCCGGTTTCCCCTTGCTTGGCCGTCTGTATAATGCGTCCCAGACCGTCGCAATAAGTGAGGGTTGTCATAGCCTGGCTGTCATATGGATCGAATCGCAGTTTGTTTTGCGTCACCGAGTATAACAGGGCGGCATCAAGTTCCGGATAATCAAAGGACACGGCAGGTGTTTCACCGACCACATCATAAGGACTGAATATTTCTTTAAGACGGCCATGGGAATCATATGTCCGGGTTTCCGTCTGGTTGTTCTGGTCTGTTCGCGTGAGATTGGTTTGGGTGGGATAATCCCAGGTCATAGAGGATGTGTAGCCGGTTGAGATAGATGATTTATAAACATCGATTTGTGTTAGAAATTGATGGACCTGGCCGTCATAGGTATATTTGGTTGTGAGTCCGCTTGGATTTATTTTATAAGTGGTATTTCCATAATCATCATATTCAAATTTATATTCATAATAATCATCATCCGTAACATAAAGCCTGAGATTTTTCAGGTTGCCATTGCCATAGTAATCACCTTCCCGTTTACGGATGAGATCTGTGCCGTGAAAAACCTCCATAGCCGATGGATAACCCGGACGATATCCGTTTAAATCGCTGGCATATTCAATAGTAAGGTAATAATCGTCATCGGTATGATGAGTGGACCCGCTATCGTCAAGCCGGGTAATGTTGCCATTTTCGGAATACTGAAAAAGCAATTGCGTTTCAATATCATTACTTCCGGTCGGATCAACGATCCGATTCTTCTGCTTTACCAGGGCATTGAACTGGGATATCTTGTTATCCAGACCGTCATTGGTCACTTCCTCATACGTGTTAAATGTCTCTTTTAGTGTGGAACCGGTGGAAGAAACGAATGTTTCCCAAAGAACCAGGCCCTTGTCATAAACATCCTTAATGGAATAAATTCTTTCGATGGAGCTTGAATCACCAAAAATAGTCCGGACAACCTGAAAACCGAGGAATTCTCTTTGTGCACGATGATATTTTCCGTTTTCATATTCGAACCGGGTTGTATACGTGTGAATGGTTCCGGCCGGAGCCTGGCCGCTTCGTCCATCATCCTGAATCATTTGAGAAAGAACCCATTTCCTTTGGGGCATGTCTTCAGTATTTCCCTGTTCCTGATAATCAAGACTGATAGTTCCTCCAAAAGGCAGGGTAATGTCGTGAAGAAGCCCGACTTTGCCCATGATATTGGTTTTAACCCGCACAAAATCTTCACGCGGTAATTTCATCACATGATCTGGCAGCCCGTCGCCATTAATGTCGGTAAATTGAAGCGAGGTAGTGGTTGTGGCATACGTACCATTCACTCCCGGTGTCAGGACCAGGGCAATTAAAAACCAGTTCCACTCAAAGGTGACATCCGCCCCAAGATTGATGGAAACGCCTGATGAATAATCCAGCACATCATCAACGCCAAAAGGATTAATGGCTTCCAAAAACTGATTCCCTATCCTGGATATATCTGAAACCACCGGAATCCCCAGGGAAGCTCCCGCCAGTGTCAGTCCCCTCATCTGGGACCCGATAAGAGAAAGGTCTTCCATTATTGCGTCGTATAACAACTCACTAATATTGGTGACATTCCAGGGAGGCCGGTAAAGGCAGGTTGTCTGCGTACTAAAAGTATCTCCCAGGTTAAAACGGACCCTGAAAAAAGCTTCATCAGGGTCTTTGCCTACCTGGTCCAATAGTCCGTCGCCATTCACATCTTCTAATCGAAAAGCGGTTTTATCACAATTGCCTGTATAGCCGGCATTGACGCCAAAATTTTGAATTCCTAACGAGGCAGTGGCCCCGTAACTCCCGTTATTATTATACGATAAACCGGCAGATTCGCAGGCAATCCTGAATGCACTATCATCATTCTGGGAATATGACCAATCAGCCAGATCGGTATCCATACCCCCGCTCCAGGTAGCAGATTCCCAGTCTGTTTCCATTCCCGTATTCAGTATGACGGAAAAATCCCCTGTCCCATTACGGGAAATATGGTCCGGCAATCCGTCCCCATTAATATCCATTAATCCACAGGTTTGAATTCCCTGACCCAGGGTTCCATTTAAACCTGCGCTACCACTTGCCCCTCCTCCTTGATTATCATCATCGCCCTGATTCATTAAACTTAATTTGAACCTTGCTTTGTCGCTCATATAACATGTCATCCCGGCCGAACCCCCGCCTGCAGTGGCACCAAAACCAAAAGTCAGGTTATCGTATTCACTCATCCGGTCAAAAAGAAGTTTAACAGTCCCGGAATTTGTGAATTTTCCTTTATATCCGCTAATATACTGTGCATTTTCCCCCCCATCCTGGGGTTCAATGAGAATATCCGGGTAACGGTCCCCGTTCAAGTCCATAAGCCCGGCGTATTGCCAGGAGGTCCCATCATTCCGGCTAAAATTACCACTGACAGGACCAACTTGAAGTCCGCCATTCACATCAGTGGCATCACTTTTACTTCTATTGATAGTGGATAAATTTCCTCCACTAAATGCAGAACTGCCTTTAGGCACATTGTAAAAAGCATCACCACCCTTTCTGCAGGGACTCATAACGCTTTCATAAATAAATGGGGCAAACATCACCTCCAGATTGGTATTATTTCCATTATCATCCAGCTCCGGTTTGGAATAACTTGAAATCTCGCCGATCCAGGCGTCCCGGCTGATTTCTGTGGTATCCGGAGGTACCCCTGTTTCACTGATAAGAATTTGATTATAATCATTGGATTCAGGATCGGGATTCCGATTAATGACAACACTGATAGTGTAATTGGGGATAACATATTCCTCATCTTTATTTTGTTTCACATAGGTTCCGATCAACTCACGCTTAAAGGGATGATATCCGCACCAGATATTATAAAACCATCCCATATTACCGCCGGAAAAATCATCAAAGTCAATTCCTTCCAGGTCCGGGAGATTGGCGTTCTCATCTACTTCTTCCATGGGAAATATATCATCAGGATAAACGACCATATCCCGGGTATCATAATCCCGTGTACTGTTGAAAACAGGAACATAGCCTTCATAAATAAGACTCCGGTTCTGGTTGTTTAAGGCGATAAAGGTTACTCTTCCGGCTTCAGATCCGGACGGCAGATTTTTCACTCCCGGCGCAATATCCGGAAACTTTTTACCGGATGGTAACGTATAGCCGTCTTCAACATCCAGTATGGCATTAGCGCCCATATCGATAGTCAGTGTTAACGTTTCCCAGGAATAATAGTCCCGGTTTTGCCAGAGTGCGGATACAATATCTTTCCAACCCTCGGGAACATGGGCCGGCAGGTTCGATCTTAAAATCCGGTTGCCGCCTGATTCACGATAATAAGGGAATAATTCCCAGTCACGATACATTAAATAATAGAGATCGGATAATGCCCCGGATCCGGAAGTACTGTTCGGAATATACCAGTAAGTATCAGGATCATCTTCAGTAGCTCCGGGAATAGTCAGTCTGTTAAAAGACGAAGTAAACAAAGCATCGGAGAAATAGGATCGTATGCTATTATATTCGGCTTGAGAAAGCAAAATGATTCTTTTTTCATTATCCGGAAATTGGTTAAAAGTGATTCCGTCACCAATGGTAGCATCGTCAAAAAGCCGATGAATCGTTAACAGGTCCGGATCACTCAGCCCTTGTTGCTCCAGACTGTATACATCAGCGCCATTGACAGTTACAGGAACAAAGGCTGTATCCAAAAGCGTCCGTTCATCCGCCGTGGCTACATTATCGTAAATATCATTATAAAATGCAGCCGGGATTTCTATTAAGCCCAAGGCAGAGAAATCAGCAGGCTGCACACCATTCATATATTCCTGCTCCACAGCTTGCTCATACAGTGATGATGAAACCTCTTCCAGTAAAAAGGACTTGCCGGATAAGGTGTACTTTCGTTCCAGACCACCGTCATTGAGAATAACACCCGATGCACCGGTATTCCGGCTGTTAAGTGGAAACCGGCTTTGATCGGGATATTCTCCATAAACCGACCAGTTCCCTGTTTCATTACTGAGCCAGATTGAATAGAGGAGCGTGTTGGGGGAAGCGGAGTGGTACACCCGGTCAAGTAAAATTTCTCTGTACTCACCCGGAGTATCAAAATTCTGATAAATAAGGTCACCATAATTACCGGTTCTCGCTGTATTGATTCTCGCGGCCGGTTCTGTTCTTCGAGCCTGCCTGTAGGACGTATTGCCGTTTCCATCGGTATATACACCAACATCACTGTTATCAAAGGACTTGTAATAGGTTATAGAATCGAGTTCGGTATCGGAAAGTTTTCCTCCTTCCTTTATTGTTCGAATCAGGTTAGTTATAAAACCATCGGCATGAGTGCCCCGGCGCACATACAGGTCTTTTTCCGGGATATATGGATATCCCATCAACAGCTTGGGCTTCTCTGAGTTCGGACCTATCGCAAGACCGCCTATATCGGCCATACTGTAGATCTTTTTAAAAATATCTCCGGGAATAGCCTGTGGAATAAAATAATAATTTTCAACCAGGGCTTTATAGACAGATGGTGTGGCATAATCGCCCCAATTACTCCGAAGGAGATAATGTGATGTCCCTTCTTCCTGTTCATAAATTGGTCTGAAGCGATTGTCACTTTTAGGGTATCCCCCGTTGTTTGATTTTGGGGGGAGAAAAAGGGCCCCCTCGGTTGCACCGTTAAAATACGCAATTCGATTATATTTTATGGTTGTCTCCCATTCAACACTGTCGCCCCGTTCGTCGTCTCCCGGGTCGAGATGGAAATATATTTTGTCTCCCTGATTGATATTCCAATTTCGTTCCTGTGTTATGGAACTCTGACCGCTTCCCAGTTCAATAGACCACGGACTGTTTCCCAAATAAGTGTCGGCAGAAACCCCGTCGCTGCTTCCCCCGGATGGGTCAATCAGGCTGACCGAATTGGTTATAGTTATCCTTCCGGGATAATAGACACTCCACCTTCTTAAGGGGTCCTGACGATAATAGGTTCTTTGGAATTCATTCAATTGATTTTCGTCAATATCGGTTTGAGTGGTTTCATCTCCTTCAAATTCCCAGCGAGTTGCTTCAAAAGAACCATTTCCATTATTTCTCAACCAGTCTGATGAATTGATTGGATTTATTTGCACTATATCCATGTAGCCGTCGGCATCCACATCAGCAAAAGTACTCTGCCCTTCACTCCAGGAAAATATCTTGGAAATACCCAGCGAGGCTCCAAGAAGCGTCCCTGTAACTCCAAGAGAAAAACTGTTTTGGGTTCCTTTGTTCATTAACGTACCAACATTGCTTAATTGATCGGAAACGAGATTAAACCCCATGTGATTGGAATCTTGAAAGGGTCCGGATTGATTGGGATAATAATAGAGAAAACCTACGTCTTTCCAAACCATATCCGAAAGGCCGTCACCATTCAGGTCCATGAGAGTGGATTTGGAAAAATCGAATCCGGTATCGACGGCTCCCCGTACCCCGAAGCTGGCAATTGTTTTTTTGCCCCATATTTTTGGAACCCAGATTTGTACACCGGCATAAAGGCTTCCGCCAATGGAAGCAGCAACCTTTTGATCAAGTCCCTGAAAATTTGCATTCGAAGATGCACTCCATTTTTCTTCCTCACTAAAGGCATCGTATCGGGGATTTTCTGTTGTTGAACCGGATCTTTCATTCAAACCAAAATAATTGAATTCATAGGTATAAAAATCCTTTCCGTTTCCGTCTTCTTCCGTGTAGGATTCCAACTGGCTTTGGCCGAATTCATTGATGCGGTAATTGAATTGATAAGCCCGGATACGTTTTGAGTCATTGTAATAAATCTCAATCCTGTCAAGTCGTTCAACCATTTTAGATGCAAAATGTCCCCGGCTGTCGATCCGTCTGTCAAGCCGGGATGTATTGTCGGCTAAAAAACGAATGGAATAATATCCGGAATAATCGATGCGGTTAAGATACGTATATCTGTTGCCGTCATCATACCGGTAGGAGTAATCGACACTATTTCCGTTATTGTCTTCTTCCCGTGTAATATACCACTGGTAGATTTGATTCCTGTCGGACCGGTTGGGACCAATCCAGCCATTGCCGGTTCCATAGGTTCTGACACTCCCGTCTTTGGATGCTACCGTCCAGTAATTGTCTCTTTCATAATGCCGAATTTGCTGAAAGGATTCTTCTTTTCTGAGTCGATAGACGTCCGGTTCATCATAATCACTAAACAGGACCAAGTTCTCTCCGTCCAGGACATATGTATCACTGTCCGTATAAATTGGCAGGCCAAATTTGGTATCAGTTGTTATCTGGGAAAAATTGATGTCAAATCCCCGGCCAAGCCAGCCGTTTTGCGATTCAGAGTTGTAGCTGAGAGCCAAATGTGGTGTTGCTTCACCGCGGCCTTGCGGTACCCGCAGAGGAATTTGAAAAGAAGCCGCCCCTGAATTATCGGCTTCAAGACCTTGAATTTGCGGAATCCCTTCAATTGGATTGGCGGCTTTAAGGTCCTTAATCGAATTGATATCAAAATCCATACCCTGGGGCAGGTCCGGCAACTGCAGGGTGGTGTTTACCATATCGGTGAAATGATTGGTGCGGCTTGTAACAAGAAATTTATCTTTGTCAACGGAGATACGGTTTAGTCTCTCCCATCGATTGATTTTTTCATTGAAAAAATAGGTGAATAGATTTGATAGGGCTGTTTTTGAATTCACTATTTCTGGGGAATAAGGCATGCCTATAAAAATATCCCTTTGAAAAACCGTTCCATGAGGTCCAAAGCGGAATCCCGCCGCACCGGCGGTAGAATTTCGCATTGTCCCGGGAAGAAGGTTTACCCTGCTTAATTTTTCAATGGTAATTTCAATGGGTTTTTTTACAGATCCCGCCGGAAGAAACAAACCGACCCCTTCATACTCCAGGAAAGCGGCTTTTTGAGGGTAAACCCATTCCGAATAGGTCTCATTATTTTCTGCTGTGATATCTATAGCGGCCTGTAATGTTGTATTCGCAGATACTGATTCCCCGGGATTGGAATATACAGGGAGAGACATAAAGGCGAAACATATGGTAACGATGTATGCTGTAATTTTGTTTAGTGAATTTTTCATAATATCCTCTTTTTAATTAATTTCTCTAAATTGAATACGTACAGGGGTTTCCGGAAATATATCGTTCGGTGAAATCACAACAATGTATCCCTGCCGGCCTTCACGATGGATCGGTTCTTCATCATCCATGAAGGGGATTGGGTCACTCCCATTGATATAAAAGTTGAAATGGTCTTCTCCGGAATCAAATTCCAGACGTATTTGATTGTTCTGGCTATAGCCGGTTAAAATATGATCGGATTTGGTCCATGGGACAAGATAGGAAAATTGGGTCCCGTGAATTACCTCGCCAACACAATAATATCCATCCAAAGCAATCATGCCGATTATAAAGGTCAATCCGAATTCCGAACTGTCCTGCTGACAATAAACAGCTCCATAACCGGAGATCCAGCAATGGCCGGATAGTTTCGAGAGCCATATTTCACGATCATGAAAAACAGCCGTTGGTGCATCCGTCAATGTCCATAGTGAATATCCGGCGCCCCCGGTATATTCCGGATCATTTGTCTGGAATTCGATGACTCCTTCCTCACTTCCCGGTTGAAAAAGGATGTCTACTCGTTCAGTCGTCGTTGTATCATCGTCTCCTCCGGGTTCAGAGGGCGGATTAATGGAACAATTTGTTAAAAGACCGGATATGCATCCAAAAAAAAGTAAAAGAATTAATTTCTTCATTAAACCACTCCTTTTTTAAATAAAATGTTGCTTTTATATTGAATCCCACAAGCCGGTGATTTTTAAATAATATCCCCTTTGACTTCCTCCATTTGTTTGAATACCGCTTACCATGTAATTTTTTATTAATGGAATGATCTTGAAATATATCTTTGTCAGGTAATCACTGTTATTGGCAACAAAGAATCTAACATTATGACTTATATCAGTCGGATTATTACTGCTGTTGAGAACTTGATATTGAAAATATTGTAATTTAGTATCACCTTTTTGAGTGAGGACAAGTTCCGCCTGTTGTCTTGGCTGAAGTGTTATAAAAAACCAGTCCTCATCAATGAGTAAATTTTGTTCTTCATCACGGAAAAAATAGATATTTCCCTCAATTTTCGCCGTTGATAATTCATGAGCCTGGGTTTCATCATTATTGGGTTCAAAGGGGTCATTAATCATCTTGCTGAATATCCCTAAACTGGGTTCTGAGGGGCCGAATTCCCGCGTGCCGCGGACTTTTGAAAGTGAATAATGAAAAAGGGCATTTTCGTTTGATAGATATTCAATAAAATTCCTATCAAGATAAGAATTCTTTTTCCCCCGGTAGACTACATGATAATTTTCGGAAGGGACCTCCTCGCTTCGATACAAGATATAGTTATCAGCCGCCGGATCGTCGTCCCAGGTAATAATAATGGTTTCTTCATCTACAAAGGAAGATACAAACGGTTTCACAATCACAGGATCATCAACAGGTTTCCCGAATTGATCATACAGACCTTCTGTACAGGACAGATGAAGGGCCAAAATGGCAACAAGAAGAATCAAATTACTTATTTTCATCGGATTTACCTCCAAATATTGGATTTAAACTGAATTCAAAAACCACATATGGATTATATGTTATACGCACCGGATCGACCAGATGCAGGGAAAACCGGTTTCCCAATGACATGGAAAACATGCGATTAAAATGAAATTGATAATTCAGCGAAAGACTTGTTGAGAAAAGATAAGCCGGAAGCAACACCTGGTCATCATAACGGGCATTCCGTATAAGATAGTCAATATAATATTCCGGTGTAACCACAATTCCCAGTGTGTGATGAATGCCAATGTCCGCCATTAGCCCAAGGTACAGGCCGAATGCAAAACCCAAAAAATGAACCTCCTCATATCCCAAACGGTTGACCGCGTGTGTAAAATTTATAGTTATACCGGTTTTGAAATAAAAACCGCGGAACCCTTTACCTTCTCCCGGTTTTATGGGGATAAAATTAGCCTGGAGTTGAACAGAATACAGAGGAAGCAGATAATCCGCCCAATCCTGGATCAGATAAAAAAAATAGCCGCCGGATATACCGAAGGAAAAAATACCTCCTGTCGGCGGTGGTGCTTCTTCTTCCGGTGTCAGGTCAAACATGGTGTTTAGATAATTCCCGAATTTTTCCGCCAGATCGATCAGCAATCTTTCAAGATTGGATGTATCGTCGCTGGCATAAAAAGACTGAATTACTTCCCGTTTTTCCCGGTTATATAGCTTTATTTCACCATGGATATAAACCTCCCGGTACTCAATAAACCCGTATACTAAAAAATCAATCTGGAATTCATTGCATAATTCCATGGCATCCAGAAAAGAACCCGGTGCATGTGCGTTATTGGGAATCGGTTTAAAACTCATATTTTCCCATCGGTAGACACTTTCCATTTTTTCGATAAACATAGACTGATTGACATCGGTTTCACCTGTATCAAACTGGTCGGAATCGTTAAAGAGCAAAAGAGGAGCAATATAGATTTCTTCACTGCATAGGGGTAGTGAACACAGAATAAACCAGACAACAAGAATTTTTTTTAATACGTACATTTCATGCTCCTTAATGTTTACTCAAATAATTCCGGGCTTTTACAGCGCTGGATGCTTCAGGATATTGAGAAATTAAGCAAGCAAAGATAATATTTACTTTTTAATCTCTTCGAATTTCAAATAACATTCCCCAAGGGCTAAAGATACTTCGGCCGATTTTTCGCTTTTCAGATAGGTTTCAAAAGCAGAAATGGCTTTTTTGTATTCTTTATTTTCGGCATAGAGGTAACCGATATTTTTATATATATCAATTTGTTTTGCGTTTAAAACGATGGCCTTTTCGTAATTTTCAATTGCCTTTGTTCTGTTATTGGTCTTGTGATAAGAAACACCTAATTGATAATAACAAACCGGATTTTTTTGTTTTTTTACTTCCGGCGTATCGAGAAAACTGATGCAGTGTAAATAATCTTCAGCTAAAAAAGCATATTTGGCTAAATAGATTCTGAATTCGATTTCCGGATTTTTTTGATCCAGGGCAGATTCTCCGTATTCAATCCCCTGCGTATAGAATCCGTTTTCCATGCACAACATGGATTGTAATTTATACACTTCATTTATTTTTTCATAATCTGCAGGAAATTGATTCAATAAACGGTGAACATCCATGTCGCTGGCTGCCTTGACGGGGCTTTCATAATAAACAGACCATAAATAATAGAGTTGGGCATGCCAAAAGGGTGGATTTAATTTGAGTAATTCGTGGAATTTATACTTGGCCTTGGTGAATTCTTTTCTGCCGTAAAAAACACGGCCTTCTTTGTAGGCATTACTGTATTTAAGGTCGGAAAAGGGATAATTATCATTTAACTCGTCCTGAACATTAACCGTTACTCTCCACTGCGGTTCAGCAGGTATGATTTCTTCTTTTTTTGCAGGTTGCGGCGTTACTTTTTGTTTATCGATTTTATTGCGTAATTGAGCAAGCTGTCTCATGATATATTGATCAAGGCCGGAACTGGCTTTTTTAAAATTATTAAAATTCAATATCAATCTTTGCAGTTCCGATTCCTGTTTTTCGTACCGTTGATTCATGTCCTGTGAAAATACATGCATGGTATTTTTTAGCGATAGTATGCAGTAGTATAAATAACACATGCCTCCAATTATAACAATGAATACCAAACTGAGTAGAAGAGATGGAACAATGCTTTTTTTTTGCATACTGTTTATTTTCCCGGATTAAATCCGATTTATTTTTTTTCCTTGAATAAACGAAATGTAAACTAATAATTTCACCTGCAAAACGTGCCGGAATAAACCGCCGGTTGAATGGATTCTACAATACAAATGCTGAAATGTCTACAAAAAACTTTCAAAAATTACTGAAAATTATAAATGTAACGAATTCCTCTCGTTCTGCATGTTTCCCCTATAGTTTGATTCTTGACAGAAAAAAGACAATATGATAAAATAAGTCCAGATTTATTAATAAATAAAACATTCTTTTATTGCCGCGGTAAAGATATATTTACAAGTGTAAATATATTTTATATTTATTTTTATTAAAAATCATTTTGTGAAATGAGATAAATTTTCATTATATTCTTTCGGACTCCCTGTTTCCGCGCGGTTCATTAAAAAAGGTCCGTATCTACCCGCGCGGACGCTTTTATTTGATAATTCGTGCAGGATTATGTACGAAAAAGGTTTTGTAATAATGAAACGCGGCAATAGCCGGTTTGAAAAAAAAAGGAGAACATTATGAAAAAGATGTTATTTTCTCTTTTGTTTCTCTGTAGTATCGTTTCCCTGTATTCCCAGGAAGCGACGATGGAACCGACCCCGGCTCCGCCGGAGGTTACCCCGACGCCGGAGGGTACTCCGACGCCGGAGCCCGTGGTCGGTATCGATGCAATATCCCCCCAAAGCGGGATTCCCGGGACGGAGATCGAGATCAGATGCTCGAATACCTGGCAATTGTACAATCACGTTCATATTGAATGTGTGGAACCGGGCTACCGGGATTATAAAGTGGTGCTTGAACGGGGCGAGTATATGGCCGACAGGATTCGATTTAATGTCCCTTCCTTCATGTATAAAACCTGCCATTACGAGAACCCACCGTGTTATGACCCGTGTATCAACATCATCCCGGGAAATTATCAGGTACGCGTGGAAAGCCATGATGAGATAAGCGACCCTGTTTCGTTTTCGATCCCGGATTTTTCCGATCCGGCACCGACACCGGAACCCCCGCAGAATCTGGACAGCGGTACCAACGCGAGAAGGCCGTTAATCTGGATTTCATGGGACGAATCACCGGGCGCCCTGGGCTATAATATCTACCGGGGGATCCGGAGCGGCGGACCCTTTGCATTGATCGCCTGTAATTATGGCGGGGTGTATTATGAAGATACGGATCTTATTGCCGATGAGGATTATTACTATGTGCTTACCGCCTTCAATGAAAACGGGGAAAGCGCCCTGTCGGAAGAGGTATATCGGCACGCGAACCCGGAAAGTCCGACAAGCGAACCGACGGTCGCCCCCACGATATCCCCGACGGCGGTGCCCGTTGAGGAGGTTTCCCTTACCATTGATATAACAGGTGAGGGTAGTGTCTATATCTCGGGACTTCTTGAGCCCGTTACCCCGGAGGATGCGCCCGCGACATTGTATTTTGAATACGGAACGGAGATCGCGTTGAGCGTCCTCGTCCCGACCCCGTGCCCCTGCGGGTATCAATGCCAGCAGCCTGAATTTATAGGATACGAGGGCGATGTCGTTTCGAACGAAGACTACGTGGAAGGGATTATCCTGGACAGGGACATGGCCGTTACCGCGAACTTTCTCGACTACGCGCCGGGGCCCACCCAGGACCCGTCCGTGACACCTTTTCCCGATATAACGGGGGAGCCGACAACGGAACCGGCACCCACGGAAGATCCGAACCAGACCCCCACCCAGACCCCCATTCCAACGATAAGCGGCGGAACGACGGCACCCACGCCTCTCCTCCCGACGGCCGATCCGAATGATACGCCCGTTCCGACGACCATGACGACCGTCTCGCCCACACAGGCCCCGGCCATAATAATGGGGGACGCGAACGGAAGTGGTGCCGTCGACATCGTGGACGCGCTCTTAGTCGCCCGGTATTACGTGGGCATGATAGACGACTCATCGATCAACCCGGGGCTTTCCGATGTGAACTGTTCCGGAAGTATCGATATCGTGGACGCGTTGCTTATCGCCCAGTTTTACGTGGGACTTCCCGTATCGTTCTGCTAATCTGCAGCATATGACTTGTCTCCTTCAGAATGGGCTGTCTACCGATTTTCCGGGCAGACAGCCCGTTTTTTATTTTGAGAAACACGCCGCGAATTGATCGTTACGGCGTCAATCACCCCCTATTCCTCTCTTTCCGTTATTGCTTTATAATCGAACCATGAAAGAAAAAATCCGGCCCCAGGGAAAATCGGACGTTTTTCACTTAGTCTGTTCATTCGTAAATACCCGAAAACTTCCGGTTATCGTTTTCGTTCTGGCCGTTCTCGTCCGCCTGGTCTATCTGATCGATTACGCCGGTTCGCCCTTTTTTCAGGAACATATCGCAGACGCCCTGTTTCATGAGGAGTGGGCGGATGCCGTCGTCAAGGGGGATATATTCAGCCTCCGGCAGCACGGGGTCTTTTACAAGGCACCGTTTTATCCCTATTTTATCGCTTTTGTTTATCTTGTATCGGACAGGAGCGATCTCGTTGTGATGCTCATCCAGGTCGTCATGAGCGGCATAAGCTGCGTCCTGCTGTTTTTGATCGGCCGGATCTATTTCGACGACATTGCCGCTTTTATCGGCGCATTAATATACGCCTTTTATTTCCCTTCCGTGTTTTTCTCAACGGAAATGGAAATTCCCGCAAGCGCGGTTTTTTTGACCCTCCTTTCCTTTTATCTTCTTATAATAAACAAGGGGACGTTGCGCGTCATCGTGTCCGCGGTCGTTTTCGGATTGTCATTGTGTGCGTTACCCACGAATCTGCTGCTTCTGCCCCTCTATGGGTACCTGATTTTTAAAAAACGCGGAGTAAAAACCGTTGTTGTTTTTGCTGTCGTCGCCTTCGCCGTCATCTTCCCGGTGACATTGCGCAATCTGATCGCCGGAAAACACCCGACTGCGATCTCCGCCAATGGGGGAATCAACTTTTACATCGGCAATAACGAATCGTATGACGAAAGCGTTTCCCTCCAGCCCGGCTACGCTTTCGAGGATTTCTATGACGAACCGCTGAAAACATTCGGTGCCGGCTCGTTCGCGGAACGGGACGCCTACTGGTACGGGAAGGCATTCGCGTTCATCACGGAGCATCCCGTAAAGGAAATCGCGCTTGTCTTGAAGAAGCTGGTGTTGTATTTTTCCGATTACGAGATAATGAGAAACAGGGACACCTATTTCGCGAAAAGTGAATCGGTCTATCGTTATATTCCGTTTTTTCCGGCCTCGTTTATCCTTGCCGCGGGCCTTGTCGGAATGGCGCTTGCCGTTTATAAAAAGAAAGGCAGGTCCTTGATGCTTTTTTGCTTTCTCCTCGCCCTCCCGTCCATTCTTTTTTTCGTGACGAGCAGATACCGGATGCCCTCCATGTGCGTGTGGGCGGTTTTTGCCGGATTTTCTCTGACAATTGTCGTACGATCGGTTATTGACGGCAAACCCCTTCCCGGCATTGTGACGGCCGCTTCCATCGTATGCCTCGCGGTACTTTCGAACCTGAACATATTCGTCGTAAAAAATCCGGCCTACCGGCCCCGTTTCAATCTCGGGTTTATTTATGAAAAACAGGCACACTATGGCCCGGCGCTCGACGAATACGCACAAAGCCTCGACCTCATCGATCCGCAGACCCCCCATGCCCTCGAGACCGTATCCGAAGTGTACGCGAGGATGGGGAACGTTTATATGAAACAGGGGAACCTCGATAAAGCGGAAGCGTATTTATTAAAATCGATCGATGTCAAGCCGGATTCGTATCCGGCGTATTCGTATCTCGGTACCTTGTATGAAAAACGGAAGCGGATCGATACGGCCGAGGAAATGTATGAAAAAGCGATCGAAATCGATCCGTGGGACGTTATCAGCATCTATAACCTGGGTCTCCTGTATCTCGACAACAACCGCTTCGATGAAGCAATAGCGCAATTTACTCGCGCGATCGAGGTCTACCCGCAGCATTCGGGGGCGTACAGCAACCTGGCATATATTTACGGTATATGGGGGAACCTCGATATAATGGAAGACTACGCGAAAAAAGCGGTTTTCCATAATCCGGAAGAAACACCGGCGCGCTACAACCTCGCCACCCTGTACCTGAATACCGGTCGCGAGAAAGAGGCCGTTGAGCAATACAGGGAAATCATCCGGCATTCACCCGGGGAATCGGCCGCCGCGTACAACAAACTCGGCGTGATCGAGGCGCGGAAAAACGATCTCGAACGGGCGGTCCGTTATTGGAAAAAGGCCCTGGAAATCGATCCGGATTATGAAGACGCTGCGGTGAATCTTAAAACTGCCTCGGAACTCATGAAAAAATAAAGGGCGACGCGTCGAACAACGCGTCGATAAGCCCCCGTATCGCCGCTTTCAGCTCATCGAAGCCCGGAAGTTTTTCTCCGGTCGTCTCGTTCATGTACAGCCGTTTGTTGATTTCGAGCATAATGGAAAAGACTGATCGATGTTGCCGGTAATAGGCGGGGGGGACGATGCTTCCGGAAAAAGGCCGGTTCACATCCGTACCATAGCCTGAGGACGCCAGGTTCGCGGCGGCGAAATCGATGAGCCGGGGCGGCGTGTGGAAAGCGTCCGTCCCGATACAGATGTCGGGCCTGTCTGCCGAACGGTCCGTCTCATAGGGGAGCGGCCGGGAGGCGAAACTGTGGCAGTCGACGATGAGGCATCTGCCGCATCGGGACAGGTTGCCGCGGACCGCTTCCTCGAGCAGCCGGTGGTGGGGCGTGTAATAGGTATCGATGAGGCGATGCCGTTCTTCGGGCGTCACGTTCTTCCGTAGCCGCCTCAGCTTCGCGGTGACGGTATAGACGACCCCCATCCCCCGCGCGGCCATTTCCTCCTGCGCGTCGTCGGTAAAGCGTTCGGGGTCGAGGACGAGGCGGTTGACCGGAAACACGATCCGTTCGACACCCCCGCGACGTACGTCGAACAATTCGTCCGTGTACATATCGGCCAGAAGAAAAACCTCTTCCGCCAGTTCCTCCTCAGAGAGTGTGAAGGTTTTTTTTACCGCTTCGGGCACGCGGGTCGACGAATGTGGAATATGCAGCACGATCATATCAGTCTTCCTCCCCTGTCTTTTGAAGATAGAGATCCCTGATAATATGTTCGATCGGGAGTTCCCGTACGGTCATGTCGATAATCGTCGAGTGGTCGTCGATGCCGCGGATAAACTGATTCAATGTGACCTTTTCGAGGTTCAATTCGAGTTCCGCCTCGTAGTCCGATATCCCTTCGAGCAGTCTGATACCCCCCTCCCGGAACGGCGGGAGTTTCTTCCGCGTGGTCAGGTGCACGATTTTTTTGAGTCCCAGGTGTTTTCTGAGGTTGTTCAGGGTGTTGTCGAAAACGATCTCGCCGTGGTTGATCACGATCACACGGCGGGCCAGGTGCTCGATATCGTCGAGATCGTGGGTGGTGAGTATAAAGGTGACCCCCCTCCTGTTCTGTTCGAGAATGAATTCCCGTATCTTGTCTTTGGCGATCACGTCGAGACCGATCGTGGGCTCGTCCAGAAAGATGATCCGCGGATTGTGGAGCATGGCCATGACGAACTCGCACTTCATCCGTTCGCCGAGTGACAGCTGGCGTGTGGGCTTTACGATCAGGTCCCCGGCGTCGAGCATTCCCACCATCTCATCGAGCCTTTTTTTAAAATCACGGGTCGGGATACCGTAGATCGCCTTGTTCATATAAAAGGCGTCCGCGGGCGGAATGTCCCAGATAAGCTGCGATTTCTGGCCGAAGACCGCCCCGATATGTTCGACATAGCGTTTCCGCTGCTTCCACGGCGTGAAGCCCGCCACAGACACCTCACCGGAGGTGGGATAGAGGATACCGGTGAGAATTTTCAGTGTCGTCGACTTTCCCGCACCGTTCGGTCCCAGATAGCCGATCAGCTCCCCGCTCGATGCGGAAAAGGAGATGTCCCTGACCGCGTGGACGATCACTTTTTCGCGGTGGAACAGGCTTTTTATCGTGTCCCTGAAGGTATGGCCTTTTTTGTAGGTGGTATAATCCTTTCTCAAGGCGTTGACTGAAATGAGCATTGCTATCCTCCCGCGCTCGTGTAACGGCGAAGCATGCCGTGCCAGAATAAAATACCCGCGCACAAGAGAACCCCGGCGACGATGCCCGCGGGAAGAAGGTATACCGGTTCTTTTCCCAAAAGCACACTCGCGGGAAGCGAGGCCAGAAGCGCGACCGGGATCGCGGTGGTGATCAGTATCTGAACCGGCTGCGAATAGATCGACTGGGGGTACATGCCGAAGAGGGTGAAGGTGTTGAATATCTCCCACATCCTGCTGTTTCCCACCCAGACAAAGAGGGTTCCCGAAAGAAAGAGGGCGAATGAAAAAAAGACGGAAAGGGAGAGAAGAAAAAGCCCGCCAAAGGCGGCCCACTGCGCGGGCCCGATCGATGGGAATCGCGTGATGATGAAAACGAAAAAACCGATACCCCCCAGGAGTTTTCCCATGGAGTTGATGTCGATCGCCGTTGCGATCGAGAGAAAGAGGATGGAACGTGGTTTCAGCAGGAGGATGTCGAACGAGCCTTCACGGATAAGGATCAGGATATTGAAGACAATACCGAAGAAAAAGGGAAAGGCGATTCCCTTGGCCAGAAGAAAGATCGCCTGGATGAGCAGGGCCTCGTTCATGGTCCAGCCGGGAAACGAGGAACCGGAGCTGTAGATGAGGAGGGTGATCATGGGAACGACGAACTCGAAAAGCAGGGCAATGACGGAACTGATAAAAAAATCGCCCCGGTACACCATCCGCTCCGAAAGCGCGTTTTTCAGGGAAATGAGGTAGACATGAATAAAGGAGAACGGGGACTTCTTCATGGACGGACTCCCCCGGCAAAGAAGCGGCGGTTGCGGTGTAAAGCCCAGCCATATATGCCGAAAGACCTCCTCATGCCCCCACCCCCGTAAAGCGCCGGATGCCGAACCGCCAGATGATTTCCGCGACAAGCATGACCGCGCCGAGCATAAAGGCCTGGAAAAGGATGACGAGCGGGATGGAAAGGGTGATCCCGGCCAGTTCGTACGATCCGATAAACACCCTGAACGGGACGTACACGATGAACTGGAAGGGAAGAAAGAAAAATATTTTCTGGATCGTTATCGGGAAAAAACTCAGGGGGATAAAAACACCGGCAAACAGGTTTCTCATGATCCTGAACATTTCCATGACCCCGAATATCCGGGTAAGCCAGAAAGCGAACATTCCCACGCAGTAATTGATGAAAAACATGATCGAGTAACTCAATATAAGTGAAACGATAAACCAGAACGGCTTCGCCGGAATGAGACGTATACCGAAGACAAAGAAGAAGAGGAGGTAGACGGGGATGAACTCCAGCCAGAATCCCAGGACCCGGTGCCCCACTTTCTGTGAAAACGCGAAAAGGCGGTGTGAAAGGGGGCGGAGGATATACGTGATGAACCGGCCCGTTCTGATCAGCATCTGGAGGTTCCAGTCGGCGAAATCCATGATCAGATAATTGATGATCGTGGCGAGTCCGAAATAGGTAAGTATCTGTGAAAAGGTGAAACCGTTAATCACCTCGTGGCCGGAATAGACGGCCTTCCATATGAAATACTGAACCAGAAAGTAAATGGGGCCGGTAAAAAGAGAAACGAGGATGTGCGAACGATACGCCGCCCACTCTTTGTACGTGACAAAGGCGACCGCCTTGATGGTATTGAAAATGATTGCCGCTTTCCGTAAAAAATACATTGCTCCCCCCGCCTTTTTTCTGCCACCGGCAGGCAGGAACATGCCGGCCGGATGAAGGACTGTACGGGATATAACCGGAAACGCCGTCAACAATGCCTGTGCATGAAATGTAACGCGTTCCGGTTACCTGTATGCTCCTATGGTGTTATTCCAGCCCCGACCAGCCGATGACCCTTGTCCCGTACATTGCATGATCGATCCAGGTATTATCGGAAAACACGGCAAAATGTATCATGATAAAGTCGTTGGCAACATCGATAAACAGGCTGGCGCCGCCCGAGCCCTCATGGTCGATCACGCCGGGCGGAAGAAGCGGTTCCTTGTCGACTTCCCATCCCAGGCCGTAATGTTTGTCCTTTTCACCGGAACCCCAGTTATAACACGGGATGTTTTTCAGATAATTGCGGGTGGCCGCTTCGACCGTGTTCTTTCCGAGGATTCTGGTTCCGTCGAGGATTCCCCTGTCGAGAATCATCCGGCCGAAACGGTACAGGTCGCCGAGCGTCGAATAGAGTCCGCCTCCTGCGTACCACGAAGGAGTCCCGTTTTCCTTATCCTCTTCTTTTTCTTCCCGGTTCAGCCACTCCCATTCGGATTTTTCGACGACGCAGACGGTATCCCGTTTTTCCGGGGGGACGACGAAAAAGGTATTGTTCATTCCCAGGGGTTTGAGGATGTTGCTTTCGATATAGTCCGGGTATGAGACCCCGCTTATCCGTGCGATAATTTCACCCAGGACCATGAATCCTTTTGTCGAATAATTCCATACCGTCCCGGGGGGATACTGCAATGGGCCCGAGAGGTACTTTTTTATCCAGTTTTTCCTTGTCGTATCGCTTGAGAAATACGGCGGGGGATACGGTTCGAGAAAGGTCCCCGGATCGGAAGGGAGGCCGGATGTGTGCGTGAGAAGCTGGAAGATGGTGATGTCTTTATGCATATCGGTATTGAATTCGTCGATAATCTCCGAAACGCGTTGATGAATGCAGAGTTTCCCTTCTTCAAGGAGTATGTGAATCGCCGTTGCGGTAAAGACTTTCGTGATCGAGGCGATTTTCCGTATCGAATCGGGCTTGAAATCGCCCTTGTCCGCGATGCCGGAAAGCTTTCCCATGCTCTTTTTTGCAAAGATCTTCCCGGAACGGGCCATAAGGTACCCCGCGCACTGAATCTTTTTTTCGTCGATCAACCTGCAGAAGTGGCTGTCGAGCCGGCCAATAACCTCCGGGCTGTATCCGGCGCCTTCGGGTGTCGTGTCGATAGTGCCTTCGTATATCATTTTATCCTCCACTGAAGGCAAGGATAAATGAATTATGGAAAAGGTGCAAGAATCTTTTTTCCGTTATACCGTGCCGATATTTTCGAAGCGACGTATCGACCCGCCTTACCCGGCAAGAGGTCAAACGGTAATCTCGACGAGATTTCCTTCCGGGTCCCGTATACTGCTTTCATAGTATCCGTCACCCGTTTTTCGGGGCCGGGAAACAACCGTGCACCCTGTTTTTTCGATTTCCTCAGTCAGGAGGTCAACGACTTCCTCGCTCCCTGTCGAAAATGCTAGGTGGGAATACCCGAAATTATACCCTTTTTCGCCGGTCTTTTCCGTTATCATTGATTTCGATCTCATGAGTTCAAGCCTCGTAGCATTGCCGAATGAAATAAAATACGATTCAAATCCTTTTTTGGGATTCCGGTACTTCTTGGAAGCGGTGCCTTGGAAATACCGGAGATAAAACGATTTCATGGCTTCGAGGTCGTTTACCCATAATGCAATATGTGTGATGTTCACGCATTCCCTCTCAGATGATTGTTTCCTTTATATACGACAACCCGAGCCGGTACAGGTCTTGAGATTCCATATTCCCCGAAGGAAAAAGGAAACGGTGGTAGTGCTGGGGCATCAATGCCCTGACGTCGCGGGTGACATACAGGTATTCGGGTTCGAGTTTTTCTCCGAAGTGGAAACAGAAATTGACGGCGGATGAAGCGAGAATTTTGTTTTCCGGATCGGGTTCGTACCGGGCGGCATCGAGATGAAGCCCCAGCCTGAAAGAAAGCAAATCCTGTATCGCGCTGTGTTCGAAATCATAAATCGATTTGTAGAGCAATATTCGGAATGCACACTGGAATATCTTTTTAATATTATTTTCCGTGTAAGGAAAGAGATAAATATATTCGTTGTTTTCTTTTTTGTGAACCCACAATTTCCCGCCCGCGCCGCGAATCCAATGCGATATATAACTCAGGAAACACGAGGTTTCTCTGTTGATACAATCCTGATTTTTTTCACGGATAACCGAAGGTTGATGCAGCGCGATATATAAAAAGAAAAAGGCGTATTCCCTGCCGGGTTTCACGCTTTTCCATCCCTGTTTTGCGATCGTGGAGGTGATAGCGGGGGAAGACGGCGCATCGTTATCCTGCTCGAGGTTCTTCTCGTCTTCCTCCTTCTCGCGGCGCACCGTCCTTCCGCGGGGATTTTTCGCGATGACGATATCGTCCTTTTGATCGGAAAGCCACAATACCGGCAATTGCCCGCACGTGTCGGCTTCCATCTTTTTTATTATATACCGATACAATTCCCCGACCGTGACGAATCCGTCGCCGTCAATATCGGCATTGCCGGTCTCGAGTCCCTCGACAATATGATGCATAAAATAAACGTCTTCATTCAGACTGATCCTTTTTTCGCTGTAAAAAGGATACTCGGTGATTCGGGAAGACGAGATGACCGCGAGTCCTTTTCCTTCGATACAGCCGAAACAATCGCCCGGTGAGACCTGCTTTTGCGTGACTCCTTTGCGCGCCATGCTGATAAACGCGCAGTCGATAATAAAAATCTTCTCGCCCCCATGGCATTCTTCCATGAGTTCGATTAAAAAAGAAAGGGGTACCGCCGTCGAACGCAGGGCATTCAGTCTGGTGTTTTTCGCGGCGAGATAGAGTTTTCCGTGTTCGTCGATAATTCCGTGGCCGGAATACGAAAAGAGGAACGTGTCGGTGTCCTTACAATGCCTGATATGGTGTTCGAGAGATTCGCATATCCGCGATGAAGAGACGTTTTTCAGTTTTTCCACCTTGTCGAAAAAACCGATGTCCCTGTTTTCAAGAACTTTTACCGGATCGATATTTTCACGGGTCTGCGGTACAAGTTTTGTCAGCACGGTATCCTTGTATCTATTAATCGTGATAAAAAGACTTTCTCTTTGTCCTTCACGTTCCATTCCCGTTTCTCCTTATTATAGCCCCCGCAAGAATACGTTTCCTCACTTCCCGCAATCATGTCGACTTATTTGCGACACACGATATCCGGTTATCATCCGCCGGATTTACCGGGGCATCGCTTATGATGTATCTCTTTTTATTATAATATATTTTTGACTGCTATGTAAACAAGTGTTCCACGGTTCGGATATCCATACCAAATATCACATACCCGCTTCGTGAATCTGCGTGGACCGGTATGCTTCCCCGTTCGTTCAAACAAGAATTATTTGACAAATATATATGATTGCCTGTACTATATACTACGTATAAAATTATACGGTAAAATGTCAGGCTATGGAAGAGATCCAGAAAACGATTTCAAAAACAAAATTAAACCAGATCAGACGTGATATCAAGACAATCATCGTCAACAACAGTTTTCCCCTCGAACGGTTTATTTCGGAAATCGACAGTACCTTCGATTTTCATGAAACCGCGGGAAAGACATTCGGAATATCCATTACCAAAAAAGAAAAAGCGGACATTATCGTTAAAACCTTCTCCGACGAGAAACTCATGAAACTCGTCAAGATACTTCTTTCCATTTATGACAATAACGGGATCTATTCGGGGAAAAAATACAAGATGAACGGGATCGAGGCGCTGATAAAGACGCTGGAAAAAGAAGAAAAAGAACATACAGACGTGCAGGTTCTGTTGAAAACCGATATTGCCGGAAGTTCGAATCTCATTCTGCGTTATCCGAAAAAAATGAAACGGATAATGTCGGATATCAAGAACGAAATAATGAAAATCTGCGGCGGCCGAAACGGGAAACTCCTCACCTGGCATGGTGACGGCGGCTTCATTCTCTTCCAGAATACGGTCAAGGAGAGTGAAGGGGTAAAATCGACCTGCAATCAGGCGGTGTTGAGCGGGATTCATATACTGCATTGGCTTTGCGAATACAATATGTTCAATCATCTATTGAAAGAGCCGATCGAATTGAAAATAATCATCGACATATCATTGAAACCGGGCGTGACCAGGGCGAATGTACTGACGACGAAAATCTACAATAAAATCAATGACCTCGAAAAAAATTACACAGAACCGGGAACCATCCTTATTGCCGAGTTTGTCTATTCGAAGCTTCCGGAAAAATTTAAATCCTTTTTCGACCTCTTTTATATCAGCGATTATCCTTATCGCTCGAACTACTATGTTTATACGGTAAAGGTTCCGTCACTATAACCATTCACTGCGGTCGCATGGTTTGTTAATAAATATATTGATACCTTTTTTCGTCAAAGCCGATCTTTTTGTACATACCGATAGCGGCCGTATTGTCGTCAAAGACAAGCAGGTGGATGATTTTATAGCCTTTTTTCAGGGCGTGATTGACGGCATATTTCGTCAGTAACGAACCGTATCCTTTTCTTTGATATTCTTCGGCAATACAAAGCGATTGAATGAAATCGTTGACCAGCAGGGTGCTTCCGACAAGGGTCCTATTGTCAAAATAAAAGAAAAAGGATTCCCTGTTTTTATCGAAATATTTTTTTATATTTTCCAATTCCTCTTCCGGGGCGTCTTCGATCCGGTATGGTTCCCAGTGATGTTTTTTCCTGAACTCGTAAAACAATCTCGACTCAAGCGCGAGCTCCTGGTCGAAATATTCTTCCTTGTAGGTGACGATCTTCACCTCCGGAATTTCTATATATCCTTTTGTGTATGCCATTTTTATTTCCGAACGTTTGATCGGGCCGGGAACGGCCCGTAATTGTTCGTTTGAAAGCCTTTTTGTCGAAATCAGGGATAACCCTTTCAATTCTTTCAGGGGAATCAGGCGCAATGTGTGCCGGAGCAGGCTGTCGATACTTGCCGCATCATCGATTGCCGGGTCGAACACCAGGATGGCGATACCGATATCCCTGAGTGTCGTGAACCATGAAAAAGCGCAATGGCCGTCCTTTTCGAGTACGGCGAGTGTTTTTTCGGGCACAAAGTACCGCTTTTCAAAATCGGTGGGGAAGAATCCGCTGAAAAAAAGACGGGCTATCTTGTGGTAATCTTCTTTTCCGATGTTCCTGATCATTGGTTCCTCCGGTATTCATGGGTGTTCACTCAGACTCACGCCGTCTGTCTCTATCGGTCTTCTGCGGGATGTACCAGACCATGCGGCAACGAGGTCTTTACCTCGGTTGCCGTGATGACAAGCGGCCCGGGATGCCCATCATTGATATCGATAAATGTAATAATCCGGGGGAATATCAGCATCTGCATACATTCATATTCGATGTCATACCGGTAATGAATCGACTCGATTTCAAGGTCGAATGAACTCACGCAGTAACGCATGCATGTTTTTTTGAATACCGGACGTATTTCCGGTTTCGTTTTTTTTGACTGCATCGTCTGCAGTATAATGAAATCGGTAGCGAGTTGATCTTCGGGAGTGGGCGCGATTTTTGTTTCTATATCCGATTTCGGCAGTAAGGTGATATAATTCCGAAAGGTGTCGTAGACGGAAAAAAGCAGTTGCAGGATGTATTCGGATACGGTCCGGTAATGCCTGAGATCGTTACTGCGCGATCCCGGATCTTCATCGTCCGCGAAGTCGACGGAGAGTTCCCCCTTCTCTATCGTCGCCGAATAAAGCATGGAATCGGTGCCCGTTTCCCCGTTTCCCGCTTCACATTCAATGGTAAAGGTAATGCCGCCGAATGCATCGTAGTTGTAATCGTAACATTCTTCGTACAGCGCCGGATTAACCGGCTGCCGGGGAAAGCATGACGTCAAAAAAAGAAAAACAATAAGCACAATAAAACCACTGTGTCCCTGACATCGCATACAACGACACTATATCAATCATGACTTTTTTTCAAGTGGAAAGACACGGGCTTTCATTTCTGCTGGGTTTCATTGTTGATCGCCGGATATCGGCACTTTACCAATATGGTGTTTTTTATTATAGTAGTGACATTCCATATAAATGAGGTAAGAACATGTCTTTACTAACCAATAATCGTATATATGCGCTTTTATTATGCTTGACATTCATCTTTCTTTTGGGCGGGTGCAAGACGACGACGTCCGCCGTCGATGAAAACAATCCATTACTCCTCAAGCCGGAAGACAAACTTCCTGTCGATCCGGCGATTACGAGGGGTAAACTCGAAAACGGTCTTGCATATTTGATTCGGAGGAACACCGAACCTGAAAAACGGGCGGAATTCCGTCTTGTCGTGAATGCGGGTTCGATCCTTGAAAGGGAAAATGAAAAGGGGATCGCCCATTTTGTCGAACATATGGCCTTCAATGGCACGAAGAATTTCAGAAAACAGGAAATCGTCAATTTTCTCGAATCGGTCGGAATGAGGTTCGGCCCGGAACTCAATGCATTCACGAGTTTCAATGAGACGGTCTATATCCTGAAAATACCGACAGAGAACGATGAAATTCTCGAAACAGCTCTCAAAATCCTTGCCGACTGGGCCTGCAATATGCTGATCGAAGAGGAGGAGGTCGAAAAGGAACGGGGGATTATTATAGAAGAATGGCGAATGAGAAAGAACGCGGAAGCACGGTTGAGCGAAAAACAGTATCCCTTTCTTTTTTACGGTTCACGTTATCCGGATAGAATGCCGATCGGCGATATCGGGATCATCGAAACCTGCGACGCGGAACTGCTTCGGGGATTTTACGAGCGATGGTACCGTCCGGATTTAATGTCGGTGATCGCCGTGGGTGATTTTAAAGCCGGATGGATGGAGGAAAAGATAAAGGAATATTTTTCCGGCATGAAGAGTCAGGAGAATGCGCCGGAACGGTTTACCGAGGTCATTCCCGATCACGAGGAGACCCTTATTAATGTCGCAACGGATCCGGAAGCCACATCATACAGCATCAATATCTATCTCAAACATGATGTGCTTCCGTCCGTTACCGTCGGGGATTACCGGGTGCGGATGATCGCCAATCTGGTCCATAACATCATCGACGAGCGGCTATCGGATATCGCGCGAACCGCGAATGCCCCCTTTACCGAAGCCTATGCCGGTTACGCCGGTAATTACCGGTCGAAGGAGTTCACCGTGATCGGCGCTACGGTCAAGGAGGGGAGAATCATCGATGCACTCGATACACTTCTCGTCGAAGCCGAGCGGGCCAAACGCTATGGATTTACGGAAACGGAAATCAATCGGCAAAAGGAACGGCTTATAACATGGATCGAAAGCATATATAATGACCGCGGAAACCGCAATTCCGCGGATTTCGCCGAAGAATATATCCGTCATTTTCTTGTGGGCGAATCAATACCGGGAATCGAGTATGAACAGCGGATCTACAAGCAGTTCCTCCCAGGCGTAAGCCTCAAGGAAATAAACGGCTATGCGGAAACATATATGACGGAAGATAACCGTGTCGTCCTCGTCGAGGGACCGGAGAAAGAGGATATTCGTCTTCCGGATAAAAAGATGATTTCCTCCCGATTCGAGGCGGTCAAGGAAATGGAGATATTTCCCTATATCGATACCGTTACGGAAAAGCCGCTAATTTCCGGGAAACTCGAAGAAAAAGCGATTATTAACCGGCTCGAAATTCCAAAGCTTGGCGTCACGCAGCTGACCCTTTCGAACGGAGTGACGGTCGTACTGAAACAAACCGATTTCAAGGACGATGAAGTCCTTTTCAGTGCCTACAGCCCCGGCGGACATTCCCTTGTTCCGGATAAAGAGTTTATCGCGGCATCGACGGCGGCCGCATTGGTGCATGAGGGCGGACTTGACGGGTTCTCCCTTACGGAACTCGAAAAATTGCTTGCCGGGAAAAACGTGCATGTCATTCCATGGATCAATGAGTTGAATGAGGGTATAGAAGGTTCATCCGTACCCGAAGACCTGGAAACATGTTTCAAGCTTATCTATCTTTCATTTACACAGCCCCGCATGGATGCCAACTCCTTTGAAACATACAAGGAAAGGAAAAAGGCCGAAATCCAGGACAGGGCCTCCTCGCCCGAAAGGGTTTTCTGGGATACGGTATGGGAAGTCCTATCACAGGATAATTTACGCAGAGAACCGCTTACCGTCGAAAAACTCGGTGAAATGGATATGAAAAAATCTCTCGAGTTTTACCGCGACCGTTTCGGGGACGCATCGGATTTTACCTTCTTTTTTGTCGGCAATTTTCGGATGGATGTCATCGAACCGCTTATCAAAACCTATCTCGGCAATCTGCCGGCAACAGACCGTGAGGAAACATGGAAAGACCTCAATATCGATCCGCCCGCCGGAGTCGTGTTGAAAGACGTCAGAAAAGGCATCGAACCTAAAAGCCAGGTTCTCCTGACATATTCGGGCGATGCAACGTGGTCATATGAAGGAAGGATAGCGATCAATGCGCTTTCCGAAGTCTTCAATATCAGGTTACGGGAGGTAATCCGCGAAAAAGAAGGGGGAAGCTATGACATCTGGGCCTTTACGAATCTTCAACATTATCCGGACGAAGAATATTACATTTATATCGGATTCGGCTGCGCGCCGGAAAAGGCCGAACGCCTGAGTGACTTGGTCATTGAGGAAATCGAGCGGATAAAAATCGAAGGCCCGACCCCTCAGGAATTACAGAAGACAAAGGAAATCCTCAAACGGGAATATGAGACCAACATCAAGGAAAACAATTACTGGCTTACCATGCTTCAGACCATGTATGTTCATAAGCTCGATCCCCTTACCTTGCTTGATTATATGGAGTCCGTTGAATCGCTGACGGCGGAAACGCTTCGGAATCTGGCTGTTCAATATTGTAAAAGCGACCGGTACGCCAGGGTAATTCTTTACCCGGAAAAAGAGTAATGTAAAGCCCGATCGGTTCGTCTTTGGCAATCCCGATGTGTTCTCAAAGATAATGGCAAAACGACCTGAATCGGCTGGAAAACGGGAAACGAACGGGAGTTTTTTTCATACTATTGACAACCATTTTTCAGGTCATTATCATTTACAGGGGAGGTTTCCGATGCGACGCCATGCCGGCATATGTATAATTGTATCATGTTATCTTATTTTTTCCTCAGGGCTGCTTATCGCCGGGGCACAGTCGGAATCCGCCGGTTCGGCAACGAGGGGCAAGTACCTCGCCGGAAAAGGAATTATTATTCCGCCGGAAGAAGTATATGTGGACGCATATATCGCACAGATCGATTACGACTATCCCGAACCTGAAGGTGATGTCGGTGTTTTTCTGTATTCCGGCTACCGGCAGCTTTCATCCAAAGGCCAGGAAGAGGTCTTTCATATCGGGATTCAGGCAAGGGAGCGCCGATTCGAGGATCTTCCCCCCATGAATCTCGCTTTTGTGATCGATAAAAGCGGGTCGATGAGTTCGGCGGATAAAATGGAGTGGGTCAAGGAGTCGTTTGATATATTTATCGAACGGGTGAGAGATATCGATTATGTGTCACTCATCACCTTTGATAATGAAGCGGCCGTTCTTTTTCCGGCGACACGGATGAACGACAAAAATAAAAGGCTTCAGTTCAAACAGAAGGTGCATGCCATCGAACCGGGGGGCGGAACGAACCTCGTGGCGGGCCTCAAACTCGGCTATAAAGAGGCAATGACATATTTTCGGGAAATATACGCCAACAGGGTGCTTTTTCTCACCGATGGAAGAGGTGATTCCGAGGGGATCCTCGATATGGCAGCGCGCTACAAGGAAATCGGCGTCAATTGTTCAACCATCGGCCTGGGGACGGATTTCGATCTCAAACTCATGCAGGACCTCGCGAAGAAAGGAGGGGGAAGCTCGCGTTTCATTTCAGACAGGGATGAAATGGAGGAGACATTCGGAAGCGAACTCGACCGGATGGTCGTTCCCGCGGCATTGGATTTGTCCATGGAATGCGAGGTGCTTATTGACGCGGAAATCGAAGGGACGTGGGGTTACGATTATGTCATCAAGGGCAACCGTATCGGCTATTCGTTACCGACACTTCATCATCGCGATTACGAAACGATGCTCGTTCACGTTAACATACCGCCGAATAACTATAAAGGGAAAAAAGACGTCCTTCGTTTTACCCTTTCATATACCGATCTCGGGGGGAAAAGAAAAAAAATCGGTCCTTATACACTCGCTTCCAAATTTGTTACCGACCCTTCTCCGGTAACCGGGTTCTCGGACGCGATGGTCCTGCGGTCCGGGACGATGATGCAGTTTGCCCTGGAATTGAAAACAATCGGCGGGATATATTACAATGCCCGGAAAGAAATAGATGAACTGAATAACCTGAAAAATCGATTGTGGTCGGACGATATGACGGAAGATCAGTACGAAACACTCACCTCTCCGGATATCGAGGCGCTGGAAACAAAAATCACCGCCGTCATGAAATCGATATTCGACAGATGCCTCGACATACGGAAAGTACTCGAAAACGTGCGGCTTCGTCTCGATAATGAAGGATTCGAGGATGAAATTAAAATTATGGACAACTATATCTCCATTATCGGGAAGGAACTGGCCTACGATGAAAAGCAGGTTGCCGAGATCAGAGAGAATGCGGAAATCGAGGTACCTGTAAAGGACAGATCTATTGAAGCCCACCTGTCGCATCTTTTCGATGAAATGATTCTGGGATTCCCTTCCGGGGGCGAGGGGGTAATCGCGGTTTCGGGTTTTACATCGAAGCCGGAACGACCAATGCGGCTTCTGGATCTTTTGAATGAAATGGCCATTGCAAAGTTTTCAGGACTCGATACAATGACCATGGTCGAACGGGATAAACTGGATATCATTCTCGAAGAGCAGGAGCTGGCCGTCTCGGACCTGATGGATACGACGACGGCGATCCGTATCGGCAATTTCCTTGCCGCCGACTTTATCGTCACGGGGACGGTGATCGAGATGGGTTCTTCCCTGGCTGTCTTCGGAAGGGTGATCAATGTGGAAACGGCGGAAGTCGAGTCGGTCGCGCAGGTCATTGTACAAAAAAACAGCGAGGTGAAGAAGTTATTGGGTAATTGACGGTTTTTTCCGACCATTGTCAGGTAACATATATACGTTTTTAGCAGCCCCTTATAAATTTTTTCTTTTACAATAAGCAGTTCTATACTATGATAATGATATAAGAAGGAGTTAACGGTGGAATGAAACTATTTAAAACAGACATAAAAACGGTGTTGTACGCGAGCGCGGCGATACTTGTTCTCCTTTTGATCCTGAGTTACTTTGTCTTCGGATATAACCTGGAAAAACATGTTATCAAAACATATCTGCCGGAAGCCAAAACGGACGCGGTTTCCATTTCCCGATCTCAGGCCTTCAAGGACCTGATGACGGTGAACATGCTTTTCGTTCTTATATCGATTATCATTTTTATTCTGTCATTCATCTTTCCCCTCGTCGCCTATATCCTCTTCATCAAACGGCCTTTTTTTCAGCTGAGATTAGGGTTTCAGAAAGTGAAGGAAGGCGATTTCGACACGAGGCTGACGGTCAAGGGGTTCAACGAAGTGGCGTCGCTTTTCGACAATTTCAATGAGATGGTAAAGGCGTGCAGAAAAAAGATTTCCATCAAGCATTATGTTTCGGGCTCGACGGAACAGATGGTGGAAGTATTGCGGACCGGAGAGATCACCATCCAGCCCCGAAGAAAACTGGTGACCGTCTTCTTTTCCGACGTGCGCGGGTTTACCACGTATGCCGAAGAGATGGACCCGCTCATGGTCATCAATACCCTCAACGAGATTTTTTGCATCCAGGTGCAGTGTATCAATAAAAACTCGGGCGATATCGACAAGTTTATCGGGGACGAGATCATGGTACAGTTTCCCTCACCGTCATGCGCGTTCAAATGCGCGCTCGAAATCCAGCAAAAAATAGCGTCATTCAACAAAAAGCGGAAAGAGACGCTTCAGGTGGGCATCGGGATCAACTACGGCGTGGCGGTCGTCGGCGCGGTCGGTTCCGGAGAAAAGTACGATTTTACCATGATCGGCAACACGGTGAATGTCGGGCGGCGGCTGTGCAGCGCGGCCGAACCGGGCAGCATCGTCGTTTCCGAATCGGCCTATGAAAAACTCAAGACGAAACGCCCGTTCACGGAAATCGACATAAAGGTGAAGGGAATCAGCAAGAAAGTGACGGCATTTGTTTTCAATGACGGGGAATGAGGGGGGGGCTTTAGAATTACATGAAACGAATCCGTTCCTGAAAGGACTGCTAAATCATCCGCATCAATATATCTTATTCGGCATTCACGGTGTGGAGGAGAAAATCAGAAAGGATGTCGTGTTGTGAAATCAGTTGATTTTTACCAGAAAAACAGTACCTTTTCCTTCCTCGGATTCAAATTGAATATCCCAGTTCAGTTTTGCTGTAAGTTCTTTCACGATAAACATCCCGAGTCCGTTTCCGGGATAATTATGATTTCCCTTTAAAAAGGCCTCGAATAACACGGGTTTCAATTCATCGGGAATTCCCGGTCCATTATCCTCGATTCTAATTATGAATTGATCTTTCTCCTTCAAGCAGGATATTGAAATCGTTCCCTGGTTTTCAATTGCATTTACGGCATTGCTTACAATATTGTCGATTATCTGTAAAAATGCTGTTCTATCCGTATGAATTCTTAAATCTTCAAAGTCATTAAGGACAAATTTTATTTTCTTTTCTGAAGACTCCCTATACTTACTGATTATTGAATCGATGAGACTTTTTATATCGATATTTTCTTTTTTTAGTTTCTGTTCACTGAAAATAAGCTTAACATTACGGATTATATTCTCGATTTTTGAAACACTTTGTCGTATATAATTAATGTGTTTGAATAAAAAATCCTTTTTTACAAGATTTTCCTGCAATAATTGTTTGTCCAGATTAGCCAGCGGACCCGAAATCCCGCTGAGTGGATTTAGAATTTCGTGTGCAATACTGGCCGTCATTGCCGCCAAAGAAGCCTGTTTTTCCTTTTGATGTAATTTCTTTTGTAAATATCGATAGCGGAATAAAGCCTGAATTTTATATGCCAGTTCATTGATTGAAAACGGCTTGAATATGTAGTCGACGGCTCCTTTTTCGATCCCAAAATTTCTTTCTTTTATGGTTGCTTTTGCTGTGATAAAAATAAACGGAACTTCTTCAAACCCTTGAATTTGTTGTACTGTTTCAAGCAGTTCGAAACCGTTCATTTCATCCATCATTATATCCGAAACAATCATTTGAATTGTCGGGTTTTGTTCCAATACGGCGATTGCTTCTTTTCCGTTTCCGGCAGAGTAAATATTAAACAAATGTCCCATATTTTTTTTCATCAGATACAGCAATTCTTCATTGTCTTCGACCAGCAGCAGATCAGGATTTGATTTGTCATATCGATTTTTTTCAGGCATTTCATCGCCTGGTAAAATGAAAAAACCGCTTCCTGTTTCAACAAAATCCGAACAGGGCGTTTGCGTATTTTCCACCGAACAACGAGGGAGTTCCACAAGAAAAACGCTGCCTTCACCCGGTTTACTGTTTACGGTTATTATTCCCTTCAATTCCCCGATAATGTTGTTGATAATTGCAAGCCCCATTCCCATCCCCTGGATGTTCCGTTTTTTATGGGACAACTGGTAATACGGTAAAAAGATTTTCTCTAGCTGTTCCTCTTTGATGCCGATTCCCGTATCGGCAACAGAAAAACGTACTTTCGTAGTATCTCCATGTAATTTCACACAAATGCGACCGTTCTTTTTCGTGTATTTGCCGGCGTTTTCAAGGAGATTGTTGAGAATCCTGTCTACTGACATTGGATCGGCTTTTATATATAGCGAAGGCGCTATATCGCTTATTAATGCTATATTCTTTTTCCGAAAAAAAGATGAAAACAACCTCAGTTTCGCGGTCAAGAACCTGGAAAAATCCACGATGTTTTCGTGGTTATAGATATTCATGCCTTTTTCAAATTTTAAAATATCAAAGAAATTAATCATGTCGCGAATCAATTTATGAATGTTTTCCTGCATGATTAAAAGGGATGGATGGCTTCCGTGGTCGTTTATATAATCGTTCATATAGTTACTTAGCAGCATAAGCGGGGTTCTTATTTCGTGTGACAGGTTTACGAAAAAACTCATTTTTTCATTATGTGATATTTCAAGTTTGTCTTTTGCCGCCTGCAATTCGGTGGTCCGCTTAGCTACTTTCTTCTCCAGGTTTTTCGATAAATTGTCCAGTTCGCGGTAGGTTTTTGTAAACTTGATCGACAGAAGCAGGGACTGGGAAAAGATAAACAGACATGATCCAAAAGGAATGAGAGGCTTCAGTCTGAATACGGCATGAGAGGATAAAATATCGGTTACCATCGCCGTAAAAATAAATAATAATCCACATAAAACAAAAACAGCTTCACGGTCTGATTTCAGGCTGATTCTTAAAAGAAATACTATATAATATACACCGCCGGCTACCGCCAGTATTTGAAACGGTATCAATGTGTATTGTGTATATATTACGGCCGGTGTCACCAGAACGGTTATAATGAAAAGAGAAGAAATTATCGTTATAATCCGAATAACAAGGACGTTGATTATTGATCTGAAAAGGCCATATAGATAAAGTGAAAAAAAGAGAAGGCCAAAGTAAAAACTCAGGTACTCAAGCTTTACTCCAAATTCCCAGTTTATCCCCTGAAAGGCGTAAACAAGCAAATAATGCCCTGAAACCAGTATCCGTATTCCGATGATTATACAGAAAAGACCGAAAAAAAGGCATGATAGTTCTCTTTTTCTTATTAAGGACAATATTAGATGATAGATACCGGTAAGCGAAAGGCCTCCGAATAAAAACATTTCCCAGGCTATTCCCCTGTCGTGATACCTGTTAATAGTTATCCAGCTCCCGATCAAGACCGGATGAAGCATTCCGCCGTTACGATGATGGAAATTTGATATCTGGATCACCATTTCGAGATTGTTTTCAGCCGTACTTAATAACCGTATTAAGGGCAACCGCTGAGGTTTCATTTCATCATGGTTGGTTCCGACATATCCTCCTGTTGAAATTAATGATCCATTGACCCACAGGCGGTAGGCATTATCCATATTCGGGATATAAAGACCCAGTACCGTATCATACCGGTTCAGCTGAATTGTCAATCTGTATGTAGCGTAGCCCATCGGTGTCAGGAGTTCATTGTCGATTTTTCTCCCCTGCCAGGGTGATGGGACTTCGATGTATGAGGGAACCGGGTCTGTTTTATTGAAATCGTCCGGAGTCAGCAGACGGTTCCAGTATATTTCCCATTCACCCGACAGATCTGCAGGGTTGTCATTGACGGGATCCCATGACCGCAGATCGAGATGTCCTTTGCTGGCCGTCGACCGGAATATCCCTTCTTCGAATACCGAGCAGCCGTTTTGGAATACAATAGTTATTACAAGCATAATTTGTATAAATAGTTTCATTTTTGTGCTTAAATCATACTCCCCAATACTCCCGACGTCAATGAGGCATATCCGCCTGCGTGAGGCGGATATGCCGTTGGGATGTCCTGACCAGGATCCGTTTGTCCATCCGCATCGCTTACTAAGGCCAGCCTTCCGTCAAGAAAGTGCGGTTGGTTTTTAATCCCAATTCCGGGGGAATAAGATGGGGAGTATATTTGGCGCCGGAAGATCTCCAGTCATTTTTCTTAGCATTATAATATACTCCTAATCCGTATCCCCATGCAGGAGCAGCTAATTCAATAAGAGTTGAAATCGCCAGATCCACCGCATGTGTATGGGGAAGATACGCGACGGCGGGAATATTATAATGTAATCCCGATCCCGGTATTCCCCCCTTCAATATGACACCGGGACTCAATAGACACGTCCTGTTGCTGATACCAAGCACGCCGTATAGTCCATATGGAGGATGAATTCCCTGATATTCATCAGGATCGTCTATCCAGGCCCAATTCCATTTCCTGACGGTAAAGGCATTCGCGTTGTTGTGGCAGAAAAAGGTGACGCCGTAAGTACCGACACAGTAAGCGCAGGCCCGCATGGGATAATGTTTTTTCACTCCATTGGATTTTCTATAGGGTTCTACACCATAAGCCTTTCTTCTTACAGCGTCATATGTCGAGAAATGCCAGTTTCCCAGAAATTTCAGACTGTCAGTGGCTTTATAATCTCCGAGGCAGCCGTTTCCGATAAGCCAGCATACAAAAAGCTCCTCATGCAGTGTGTATACTTTTTCATCTATCACTTCATTTTCAGGGTGTTTTACTGTCGTCACTGTTTTTTTTCTTATCAAATGGACCCAGCAGCCGCCGACGATACTGACATGCCTGACGGTTTCCCAATCCGACACGACCGGATGTTCTGCGGAATAGACACGGAAGTCATAGTACAAAAGTTCTGCATCAGACAGGCTGGTTGTCACGCTTGTATGTTCCCTTTCCAGGATGCTTTCATGTTTCCTGAGATGTTCGGCAAGACTATCCGGACTGGTAACATTGACCCTGACGGTTTCATAAGAAACCTCCCGGGGATTTATTTTTAAAAAGGCTGAGTCGTTCTGATAATAATCCCGGTTGAATGTAATTTCCTTTACCGGAATTTTGAGGTTGTCTCTGTATTCTCTGTCTGTATAATAAAGAAAGGACTTGTAGAACATGTCCTCCACCTTTTTTTTGAACAGCGGGTCACGGTAATTGCCGTTGCTGAATGGATTCGAAGCAGGGGGCGTGATTCTGTTTTCCTTGTAAATGCTATACTCTATAAGTGAGGTTTCCGCCAGAATTGCCGCTGTTTTTTTCAGAGATTCTTCGGCAGGTATTTCCCGGTCTCTGATGGCTTCCATTTTTTCATACGCTTTGATATAAACGGATGCAAGCTTTTCCTGCCCGACACGGCCCAGTTTGCCGCCATAAAAAGAAGCGTACCACTTGTAATACTCAAGCATATTCGTTTTTTGTTTTTGCCGGTAAATTTCCTCGGACTCGAAATCAGTACTTTCAAGAATTTTATACAAGGGTTGCCTGTTTTTCGGAACGCCCAGAATATACGGAGGACGGACTGCCTTGGGATCGGGACCGCATTGTATAAAAATATCCCCGTATTTTATTTCACCCGGTTTCATGCCGTAAGCAGGATGAGATTTGGGGAGCCTTTTCATACTGGCCTCAAGATCAACCGGTCCCAGTCTTTTAAGTACCTTTTCATAAGCATAATATTCCGGCATCATTTCCCTGAGTTCATTCTCGCCGACGGGCGCTCCCAGCTCCTCGATTTCGTCCACGGGTTCCGGCTCCCTTTCTCCGGCTGCAGACAAAATGACGGTATCTGAGACAATTAAAACAATGATTAAAAATATTCGAATAGTCTTCCTATCCATTTTTTCCTCCTTATATATTTTAATCATGTCAGTATTATGCAATTATCATGCCATCATGCTGCCGGTTGAAAAATAAGTGTCACCGGTTGAATTCCAGCAGAAAACATCTTGTCCCATGGAGGTTGTCCGCATAGGCATCAATATATTTATTCCCATAATGGGAATGATTTTCTCTTTTTGGGAAAATAACCCGGCAATAATGAATTCGGACATGTCGCTGCATAGATCGGGATATACTTAAAATTCAGCGGTTACGGTAAAATGTATTTTTGGATATCGATGTGTTTTGTACGGCCGTGCTGATGTCGCCGTTGAAATGTGTGATGATTTGTTTTAGAATAGGTTTTTCGATATCCTTTAGGGATTTTTTTTCCCTGATTATGTATTCGGCGATACTGTGGAAAATATCTTCATTATGCGGTTTGATGTTGAATAAAAAATTAAAATCGCCGGGTTCAAGTTTTTCGGCCTCCTCATCCACTAGTATGAGAGATCTTTTGATTGCATTCTCCAGTTCACGGATATTACCAGGCCATGTATAATGCAGAAGAAGGCTTAATGCTTCGTCACTTATATCAATATCCTTATGATACATTTCTTCCGAAAAGAGTTTAGTAAAATGAAATATCAACTGTCTCAGCAGTTCTTTTCGGTTGCGTAAAGGAGGAACAGGCAGGTGGAAGGTATTTATCCTGTAATATAAGTCCACCCTGAACTGGTTCCGATCGAGTAATTGCTGCAGATTTTTATTAGTCGCCGTTATAAGTCTGAAATCTATAGGTTTTGTTTTGTTGCTTCCCAGTCTCTCAACCTCTTTTTCCTGCAAGACTTTAAGCAGTTTTATCTGAAGCCGAAGATCGAGTTCTCCTATTTCATCAAGAAAAAGGGTTCCGTCGTTTGACAATTCGATCTTTCCCGGTTTTGACTGATCGGCTCCCGTAAATGCCCCTTTTTCATAACCGAATAATTCACTCTCTATCAATTGCCCCGGCAAGGCAGCACAGTCGATCTTCACGAAAGGCTTATCCGCCCTTCGACTCATTTCATGGATCAACATGGCCAGAACGTTTTTACCTGTTCCCGTTTCACCTGTAATAAGAATGTTTGCATCGGAATATGAAATTTTCCTGAAGTTACCGAAATACTCATCAAGCTTCGGATCTAAAAATAACCGGTTTTTACTCTGTATATTAATTGTATCCCGAAGGTCCCTGTAAAGCGCTTTATAGTCCGGCTGATCTTTCTTTTCTCTGCATATTTTTATAGCCCGGTTGAATATCGTCTCCAGAGAATCCAGAGATAGAGGTTTTTCCATTACATGCTGTATAAGCGATTTATTGATAAACTGTTCCAGGAGTTTTTTATTCGCATAGGCGGTCAGCAAAATACCGTAGCCATAAGATTTCATTTTTTTGGCATTGATCAGTAATTCAAGGCCGTTCATAGTCTGCATTTTGTAATCCACAACAGCAATATCAAAATACTGCTTTTTAAAGGCTTCAAGTGCCTTCACGGGATTCGAAAATATCGTGATCGATAAATAATCGAAGTAATCTTTTATACTTTCAAGAATGATTGATTCATCGTCAACGACAATGATAGATATATCTTTTCCATCTTCCATTTATGGCCAGAATATCATAATAAAATCGTATATTCAATTTAAAAAAATATTATGCGGCTATTACGGATTTACTGGAACAACGGCTATACGAATATATCATTATGCGGTGTGGAAGGAGATTTTAATAAAACCATAAATAAGCCGGTATTATTCCGCCTGTAACATACAGGTCTTCCCCATATAGCACATCGCTGATGAAAAAAGAAACCGCCCCCTTACCCGATATTCAGAAAGTCACTCATCGCATTCCATTGATGGTTGACCGAACGGCTTTGATAATCGAACCGGCCGCTTTCATGGCCGTTCGCGTTCCAATACCATTTAAAAAAAAGCCCCGCGCGCGGGGCTTTCATTCACCTTCCGAGTATCTCGTCGACCTCTTCCTGAGTAAGGACCTGGGCCTCGTAATTGCCTTTGCCGATGATTTTCTCGATGTTCTTCACGTACGACCGCAGGTGGTTCTTCGATCCGTCAAGGAGATGTGTGAGCATCGTCCGGATCGCCTTCACGTCCGTGCATGCAAGGCCGCACCGGCAGGTGCCCGAAAGATCGGCCGTCTCCAGGATGACTTTCGGACAGGAGACGATATCGAGCATGTCGAGTTCCTCGATAAACGCGCCCACATACAGCGCATCGAGCAGGCTTATCCTGCCGCGGGACACCAGCGTATTGTATTTATCCGTGAAGTACCAGCCGTACTCTTTTCCGGTGAACACGCCGATGCTTTCCGGCAGGATGTTCGCTCCGGGGTTGGGATCGGGAATCCCGAATTGCTCGAGCATGTCCCGGATCGTGTCCGTATGGGTCTGCTCGGATTGCGTCCCGATCGTGGTGAAGACGCCGGATTGCGGATAAAGGGCCGCCATGGTCAGGTAGACATCCCTCGCCAGTTTTTCCTCTTCCCGCATGAAGATCAGGTGTTGTATATCGCCTTCATCCGGGCTTGCGGCAAAAACCGGCACCGCCATGCAGAGAACCGAAAGGGCAATGACAATGGCGGCAATTGATTCTGTTTTTTTCATATGTACCTCCTTTTTTACCTTATGTATATCCGATCCCTTTCAATGGATCACTCAATATAACTATACTCGATGGCGGTTGGGGCGGTTTCAACTTAAAGCGAAAGGAGAATGAAACCGACCGGTAACATCGGTTTTTATCATTTGCGGTAAATGGGAATCGTCCGGGATGTTACAGGAAAGCGGATGACGGCGGCCGGTATTCCGGGAGACTTTCGCGAAAATATGCGATACCGGTCGACAGCGGGCTGTGTCTCTGTTTTGACCGGGGAGCACGTATCCATTTCGTCGGGTCAGCCCTTCATCCTTTTCACAACGGTGAAATGATTCGTGAGCACGTTCCCTTCCTCGTCTATCACGACAAGCTCGTGCTCTCCCTCCCGGGGGAAAACCCCCATCTGATGAATGGCTTTTGTCTCGCCGAGGTACTCGCCGTCGAGATGCCAGAAAACCGTTGTATCAGGGCTCCGGTGCGCGATTTCAAACACCGTTTTGCCGGGGGTACCGTCGAGTTCCAGGGGAACATAAATGTTCGTTTTGTTCTTCGCGGGATAGATAAACTCCATCCTTGTATCAACATGGTCCGGAAAGGGGGGCAGCACTTTGTATGAACTGTTCCGCTTTTTAAAATAATACTCCTGTACCGGGGGGAGTACGAACCACTTTTTATGAACCATTTTTGAAACGGGATACGTCGAACTATTCACCTGATATGCTTCCTTTTCATCCAGATGGACGATCCTGTGGTAGCAGCAGGGGTAAGAAGAAAGACCGCGGGCGGGGATTTCCGTTATGATAGTATCCTCACAGGATTGTGATGCCAGCATACCGCTTTTTTTGCATACCGCAGCGAATACCATATCGGTCCACGGTTTTGTAAACCAGTTCGTATGGGGCAGGATGCCGAAAATGTCGAAGAGGATCGGTCCGGCGATATGGATCCCTTTTATTTCGGGTCTGCCTTCCCCATCGGCATTTCCGACCCATACCCCGACGACATAGTCCGGCGTAATGCCGATTGCCCAGCCGTCCCTGTTTCCATAGCTGGTTCCCGTTTTCCAAGCGATGGGCCGTGACGATGCATATCGATTCCAGTTGCTTTCCTCGTCCGGACGGACAACCTCTTTCATTGCGGAAAAAGTGAACCAGATGGAAGCAGCGCCCAGGAGACTCGTGTCCGATTTTTTTCTTTTTTCTGGATCCGCCGGATTACCGGGAACGGGCAGATAGGTATTCCTGATGTAATCCTCATGACTGTATCCTGAAACAGGATAATGTTTGAGTACCCGCGCCATTGTCGCGTACATAGCGGTCAGATCCCAGAGGGTTGATTCCGCGCCGCCGAGGATCAGGGATAATGAATAATGGGAGGGGGGATAGGGGAGTGTCATGCCGAGTTGTGCGAGTTTCCTGTAGAATTTGCGGTAATCGTATTTTTGCAGCAGATACACGAACGGGATGTTCAGTGAACGGGTCAGCGCCCTGCTCGCCGGGATTGCACCGTCGAAGGTTTTTGCAAAATTCATCGGGGCAAATCCCCTGTAAAAAAGCGGAATATCCGGAACGATCTCTTCCGGAAGGATTTCCCCTTCATCCAGCATAAATGCGTATAAAAACGGCTTGAGAATACTTCCCGTACTCCTGTCTGCGGCGATAATGTCCACGGCATTACCGTGTTGTTCGCCGGAAAGCGGTTCCGTGTTTCCCACATAGGCAAGGGCTTCTCCCGTATCGACTTTTATGATCAAAGCGGCCGCATTGTATATTTTCGAGCGAGACAGATGTTTGTAATGCTTGCGGATGATCGAAGCGGTAAGATGCTGCAGCGCGGGATCGATACTGGAAATAACGGAGGTTCCCCCATGTCCGTCTTTTATCATCCGGTCGAAAAGATGCGGGGCTTTTGCCGGGATGGGATAGGGGGTTCCGGGCAGCGGTTCTTCTTTTCCCAGGGTACATTCCGTTTGTGTAATTATCTTTTTCTCGCAGAGCCTGTCCAGCAGGCGGTTGCGTTTCTCGAGCAGGAGGCCGCGGTTTTTGCCGGGATGGATCATTGCGGGATCATTCGGGAGAACGGCAAGCAGCGCCGTCTCCGCCCAGGTCAAATTATCCGGCTGCCGCCCGAAATATCTCCATGACGCTGCTTCAATACCCACGACATTTCCGCCGAACGGAAGATTCGATGCATGAAACGCCAGTATCTGGTCTTTGGTGTACATGAGTTCGAGTTTCAAGGCAAGAAGGGCTTCCATTATTTTTTCCGTTATAATTCTCGGCTTTCCTTTCCTGGAAAGCCGTATCACCTGCATGGTGATGGTGCTTGCTCCGCTAACGATTTCACCTTTTTCAATATTCCGGCAAAGGGCACGCGCGATTGCGAACGGATCGATCCCCGGATGAACGTAGAAATTTTTATCTTCAAAAAGTATAATGCATTTCCTGAATTTTTCGGGCACCTTCGTCACCGGGGGAAACCGCCATTGCTCGTCCCGGGCGATCCGGGCACAAAGCAGGTTCCCCTTGCCGTCTTTCAGAACGGTCGAATAATCCCCTTCGAACAGCGGCTGCTCGAGCGGTAGAAGGAGAATGAACGTAAAGAAAAAAAAGCATGTCAGAAAGGCGCCATGCCACTTTTTATTGATAATTCCTTTCAATTGCTTTATACGGGATATCACCCGGCATTGCACTTCCCGAATATCCATTAATGACAGGAGATATCGTTTTAATCGTTTCCCGGTCTGTACGAACCATTTACTCGACAATAACAATGTTTCTGCCTTTTTTACTCGACGTTATCCCGTTATTATACATGGCCTTGCAATTTATTCCCGGCATATAGTATTCACCGAGGTATGCCGCATTCACCATTATCCGGAACACCTTGCTTTCATTGGCCGCCAGGTCAAAGTAGGTATACACCCTGTCGTCCCGTATATCCTGGTATTCCGGCTTGCCGAATCCGGAGTAATCCTCGATATCCTGAAGGCGGAGGTTCAGTATTTCCCATCCGGAGGGGAATATCTGCGTCAATGCAAGTTCTTCCAGGCTTCCGTATATACCCGGGTTCTTTATTTCCGTTTCTATAAAAATATCCGTTCCCTGGGTGAATTTGGAGAGATCCCTAATAACGGTACCGTCTTTCAATTTGTATGTGACGTTCATGGATATCCCCTTTTCTTCATCGAGCTCCTTCCCCTTGAGTGGTATTCCCATGGAAGTAAACCGTGCATACACCGGTTTTGTCTCTGTATTCTTTACGGTGAAGTGTGCGGACAGGACCGGCAGTTCCGTCGAGACAAAAGGTGTGTCGCCCTGGAGGGTTCCTTTTTTACTGCCGAATGTATAATCACAGGCGATATGGTCACCCGTTCCCTGTCTTGACCCGAATTTGGCAATCGCGATCAATGCGTATGCGGTGGTCTGGGTGCTGTGCCATTGGTCGCTTCCCAGGTTTTCAGAGATTTCTTTCAGCAAAGTAAATCCCATCTCCCTGTTTTCCATCAGCACAAGCGTTTCAAGAATCATGGCCTTGTCCCTCAGGGCGGATCCGTAGGTGGCGGAAGTGACCTGGTAATCCCGAACGGAGGTATCGAGTTTGTATTCATCGATTACCTGTTCCGCGATGGGTTTTTTTCCGGCAAGCACATAAGCGGCGGCGAGCCGCCACCGCACACGGTTGTCCAGGGTTTGTTTTTCTTTTAGGCGGTTCATCGCCCCGAGGTTGGGCCTGCCGTAAAGGGCGAGGGTATAAAGACGGTATGCCTGGTTGATATCTTCATCGAACCCCCGTTTACTATCCCATCTGTTTGCCGCGGACTCCTGGTAATTGGCCCAGTCGCCGAGCATTCCCGGCGGAACATTGTATCCCTTGTTTTTAGCCTCGAGCAAGAAATGCCCGGCGTAGTTGGAACCCCACGGCGATGCATCCGTATCGCCGGGCCAGTATCCGAAACCGCCGGAGGGGGTTCTGAACGATTTCAGCATATCGATTCCCGCGTTGATATTCCTTTCTATTTCCGCCGCCTGGTCGGGGGTCAGGTCGACAATCTCGTCGAGATACACCTGGGGAAAAACCGACGACGTGGTCTGTTCGATACAGCCGTGGGGGAACCGGATTAAAAATGAAAGCCGCTTTTCCAGGTTCACCGGCGGAAGATAGGAAAGTTCGAGGGTCATCTTGTTGGTTCCGGGAATGCCGATGGGATCGATGTCCATCTCCCATGCTTTGCCGGATTCAATGAGTGCCTGATAAACTTTCGTTTCGGCGGGATTTGACGGCCTGACATCCATCTCGACATCATAGCCTGTTTTTTCCTGCCCCCATTGCGCCGTGATAAAGACCTTTGCGATCCCGATTTCTTCCGGTGTGGTAAGGTCGAAATAGACGAATTTTTCACCCGGTTTTGCAAATGAGATCCTTTGACTTGCCTTGCCGTCGAGATGTAAGGGACCTTCCGTTTTTACACCGATATCGACACTCTTTATCCCTTCTTCCATTGCGAACACATTGACCGGCAATTTGATTTTTTCACCGGGACCCAGTACCCTGGGGAGTGTTCCGAGCACCATTACGGACTCTTTCACGAATGATGTGGCCTCCGCGTTTCCGTACGCCCCTTCATATGCCGCCACGACCATCGTTTTTACCGAACCGATATACCGGGGCATAATAAAATTGTGGTTATTCGTTTTGCCCGGGGCAAGATAAAATGGTCCGAAGAATTTTACCACCGGTTTAAAGCGCTCCGCTTTCTGGTCTTTGGGGGGAAGAATTTCATCACCCCCGCCCCCGATGGCGAGCAGGGGACCGAAATGGTCGCTCAGTATGCCGATTACTTCATCGTAGATATCCCATGTTTTAATTCCCAGCGCTTCTTTTGTATAAAAGCCGGACCAGGGGTTGGGGGTATCGAAGTTTGTTATATCCAGAAGTCCTTCATCGACGACTGCAAGGGTATATGCCATGGGCTTTCTCGTTTTTTCCTTTATGACGATGGAAACTTCCTTTTCAGGGGCAAGGGTATCGGCAATACCGATTTCCGGCTGGAGTTTTGTCTCGGGATCGATCACCTTTACGGGAAAAACCCCGTAAAGCCGGACAGGCAGGTCGTTGCTCACCTGCGCATGAGGCTGGACAAGCGTGACATGAATATAAACCGTGGGCGACATCAGGGAGGTAATGTCGAAATCAAAGGTCGTTTGTCCTTTTTTTGTCTGGACCCAGAAATTCCGGACTATTTTGCTCCCCGTCTCAAGGCTTACAAGGGCCCGTCCGTCCGCCGACACCGGAATCGTCACCTTCGCTTTCTCTCCCACGGTGTATTCATTCTTGTCCGAGTAGAATGAAAGCATGGTCGCTCCGGACAGCTCGCCTTTTTGTGCACTGCCGGCCCACCCCGGCCAATCGATATAAAATATTTTTCCCGCGGCATGTTTTGAGTTCGGATCATATACTCTGATAAAGTACCGTCCCCAATCCGGGTAATTGATCCTCAAACTCCATTCTCCTTTGCCGTTGACGGTATCCACCACCCCGTTTGAAATCCTTTGGCTGTATGACCGCCCGATATAACTTGAAAGATTTTCACCGGATTGATCCCACCACCATTTCCAGGAGAGTTTGTATACGGATACTTCCAGTCCTCTTCGGGAGAGGGGTTTCCCCCGCGGGTCGACGGTGGCAATCTGAACCTTATGATCTTCATCGGTCAGCAGCATTCCCCGGGATTTGTCTCCGGGCGGGAGTTTTATCCCGGTAAAAGAGGTATACGGGTAATAGGGCAGGGTTACCTTGTCGATACTGAAATCCCCCCCCTCTTCATATACCTTTCCCATAAAAATCGCTTTTAATGCGCCCGGGGCATTGTCGATTGTCACCGGAATAAAGGAAAAATATCCCTTGCCTTCTTCCGAGAGATTGTCGTCGAATACGGTTTCTTTTTCCGGATAGTATTCCCGTGACGGATCGTCGAAACTGAATCCCGGATATCCGTCGAACGATGTGAGCATGGGGTTGAGCAGAAGCGTAAATTCCGCGCGCAGGTTTTTTGCCGGTGCCCCGTGAAGCCATGCCGCCTCGATGGTTCCGGTTATCGATGTATCAAGGGCGGAAAGCCGCTCTTTTCCGAAGTCCAGGTTTATCTTCAGCCTGTTCGGTTTTATTGTCTCGACTTTGATATCCTTGCTGAATATTTCACCGCCGGCGCGGATACGGGCTTTCCAGTCGCCGGTGGGGTCATCGGGATCAGTTTTTACCGGAAAAGAATAGATTCCGGCGATATTTTCAGTTTTCACGATCCGTTCTTCCACCTGGGATTTCGGATTGACCAGTTCAAAAATTACGGGATGATTTTCCGGGAGTATTTTCCCTTTATCCTCGAGGATAAAGTTGAGATACATCGTGTCTCCCGGCCTCCATACCCCCCGTTCTCCGTAGATAAAGCCCTTGAGGCCCCGTCTTGTACTGGAACCGCCGACATCGAAATTACTCATGGACAGGGAGGTTCCGTCATCCACCCGGAGATACCCCCGTTCCTTGCCGCGTCCGGCAATGACGGCAAAGGGTATGCTGTCGGTATTTTTTATCTTGATTAAAGCATAGCCGGATGCATTTGTTTTTTCTGAAGCGATCAATTGCTGCTGGAAATTATAGACATCGATATCGATCCCGCTCAATGTATCCGTGTTTTTTATATCCGTCAGAAATACATGAAGTTCCCCGTTTTCACCGCCTTTGGCAATGATGCCGAGGTCGGATGCGAGTAAATTCGTCGTTATTTCCCTCTGTTTCCCGTAGTATGCGTCTTTACACGGATTGTTTCTGTTTTCCCAGTAATCCTCGTCGTAATAGTAATCGTCCCAGTAATCCCAGTTTGACCTTTCCTGTTGTGAATCCCAATTGTCCTTCAGCATTTCATCGGCAATGACGGCCTCTCCGGTATCCGTGCAATAGTAAATCGATTGCGATCTTCTGAAATTGACTCTTACCTGGTATAACGATCCGGGTTTGACCTTGATGAGGTCGGAAAAATCGAGGTTGAACCTGTTCCATTCATACAGATCCTTTACCTCTTTGTGTTCAAGCGGAACCGTTTTATACAGAAGGGGTCTTCCCACCCGCTTGATTTCCCTGTCGCCGGTAACATCCCTGTTAACCTGCAAAAATTGTATGAGATTGTTCTCATACACTTCAATCACGGACACATCGACCGCCTTCAGACTGATCGCTTCAAAGGGAATGACGAATCCTTCCGTACTCGGGAGAATGCCGCCTTTTTTACGGACCCAGCGAACCTGCGGGGGTTCCTGTTTGAAGGTTACGGATAATTCCACTTTTTCACCGAGTTTCGAGCCCGTCACATCCTTTAATTCATTGTTGATGGTAACGTTCAATGTATTTCTCGCCCCTTTTGACGGATACAGGCTGATAATATTCTTTTCAATAAACAGGGAAGGGCTGACATCCCCGTCGACGGCAATAATCCCGGCCAGCTGCTGTTTTTCATCCAGGGGCATGGAAAATTGCATATCCATATGCCGTTCGCCTTCCAGAACAAGCCGGAAATTCAGGTATTTGAAAACCTCTAGTCCGTAGATATCGACAAAGGTATTTCCCTTTTTATTGACACCGATAGGATCTCCTTTCCATTCGATCTTAATTTTATAGGTCTTGTTTTCACGAATCAGATTTTCTATTCTAAATGTGTGTTTGTTTTCATCCAGTTCATGTTCCCACAGAACGGATAATTCTCTGTCCTTTCCCTTTACCGTAATAATTCGTTTTACATTGTCGATAGAAGCCCAGTCCGCAGTGGTAACGGTCCCGGTAATTGTCTGCTTTGTCACGGCATCACCGGAAAAAAGAACATCGCCCATGACGACATCAAAGTCCTGTCTAAACACTTTAAATGAGAACGGAAATGAAGAAAGTTCTTCCGGTACATCGAAAATTTTCGACAGGGCGAGCTCGCAGTCATACGAGACCCCGGACGGAAGTTTGTCGTCGGGGTAAAACCGGATGACCCTCGGGTCGTCCCATATGGCTTTTCCTTTTACGGGAGGTTTTATGATGAGGATTCCCGGCGCCGCCTCCCCGTTTTCCAGGGCGATGTCCCTGTTTTCGAGATCGGCATTGGATGCAAGCCGTACGGTAACCGGCGATGTGCAGGAAACGGAGCCAGTCGTATATTCCGAAATATAATTGATATATAGCAGGTCGTCCGTTCTTGTTAATTCCTGTCCCGCTTTTTTGGCACAACCGCCGACAAGGATCAAAAATATACAGAGAAAGAGAGAGACGGTGATATGCTTCATTTCGACTCCTTTTCTTTATGTGATATTCATTAATTATTGTAAATAGAGAGTGTAAAATCAATTATTTTCTTGGCCGGGATTTTCGATATTTTTATCGAGACCGCATCCCGGTTCCGTGATTTCGATATATCGCTGTGTCGTGTTCGGTTCCGTACCGCGCGTCTGTAATGAACGTTTTGATATATGTAAAAGCTTCTGAGACGGGAAATAATGAAATAAGGGCACCTCAATAACCCTGCTTTTAAGGTTTATTGAATCGTCGATAAGTTTGCTTTTTTATTCAAAGTCTTTTAAAATTTCACTATCAACGGTCATTAAAAGAACATTGACGGAGGGAGCTATGAAAAAAACAATACTGTTTATATCGGTATTAATCTGCCTTTTTTGTTATGCGGCCAATGCCCAGTCCGTACTGCAGCGCTTCGATAAAGGGACGTTCTTTATCGAGGAATGCCCGCTTGTTTCTCCGGACGGCAACAGAATCGCCCTGCAGGCGCGCGACAAGGCGAACTATTACACGAACAAGGCGCACCTCTGGATCGGCAGTACGGCAAAGGGTAATTTCGAAAAGGTATACGGAGAACCGGTGGGAAGAATATGCTGGATCAACGAGAACGAGGTCGCCTTTATGGATGCCTCAGCCGCGGTCTATCAATTCTGGCTGAAAGACCCTGCCAAACCCTATATCGTCGTAAAGGCGATACACATCGGGACAAAGAAAATTCGGGAACTCTACCGGCGTGAGATCAGGACGATCCCCGGAAGCGGCGGGCAATTCGAGACCGTCAACCTGTTTCAGATTTCGAATACGGGCAGGTACCTTCTGATGAACGACAGTGACGGGTTTTTCCTGCATGATATAACAACCGGCGGCCGCCTTCCGCTTGAAAACTTCAGCTACGCCATGTCGGGCAGGTCACGGTTCAGGTTCGACAAGACCGATACAAAGGCGATATGCTTCGACGACGGTGAAAGGGCCTATACCGTCTATGCAATTAATAAAAAAGGGGCCGTTCCCGTGAAAAAGTTCGACAGGAACGCCCTCGGGGGCAGGGAACCGACCCGGTATTTCAGGTTCGACGATACCGGAGGCGGGATCGTCTTTGCGGTCGAGAAATGCTCTGGGAATTGCTACTATGAAATATATTTCCTGACCTTATCATCCGGTGAGATACATAACGTCTGCAAGGTTTCCGGGGGGAAAATATTGAGCCTTGACTGGAGCAGGGACCTCGAGTGGATCGTGTATAACGACAATCACACAAGACTCGTCAAGCAGCAATGCGGGGAGGCGGAATAACCGCTTATTGCCCGATATCCAAAGCATGCGTACGATTTATCGCTTCATTTGAAAATGACGACTCCGAATTGTGCGGTCGACTGCCATGAATCATTTGTCGGATCGTTCCATTTTGAAATGCTTGCCCTGTTGCCGTTTCCCAACTGGTCGTCATTCACCTGCAGGTCGAATCCGATGATGGTTCCCTTGTTCCCTGTTATCGTTCTGAAAGGGATATACATTTCGACCGCGTATCCGCCCGGGATTATTTTTGCCGCGCTGTTGAATCCTTCGACGCTGCCTGTGGAACCGAAGGATGTCTGGTTTTTAAAATTGACCCTGTATTGGGCGTCATCCTGTTCATACGAGGTGGTCCTGTGGTTGTTTTCATCGATAAACACTTCAACGCTGTCCTGACTGTAGTCGAGATCGCTTTTATCGCTCAGGACGGGATCGATAACTTGCAAATAAACACTCAACCCCTTCGAATCCCACATCACCCGGGCGTTCGCCGTTGCGCCGGCAAACCGGACATCTTCGCCCTGAATCCCCAAAATAAAAAGATCAACGGGGAAAGCCGTTCCCTTGTTATATGATGTATCCTTTTCGGCATCGATCACGGGAGTTCCTTCATAAACGATCATTCCTTTGGGCGCCGTATCCAGGTTTATTAATCCCCATAAAGAGGGGCTTTCACTTTCAATCCTATCCCGATGATTCCATTTTAAAACTGCACGATCGTCGTTTTTAATTGAAAAGTCGAATCCGATTTTTACGGCTTTTTTCCCATCGATATGTTCAAACGGGATACAGGCCTCGAAGATATAGCCGTTTTCGGTGATTGAAACGACGGCGTCTTGCGAGTTTTTCCAGCTTTTATCCAGCTTGTAGTGTAAAATCCGGTCATTTTCATCCATCGTGTCCGTTCTGTCGTTTTTCTCATCAATAAAAACCGTTATTTCATCATTCCGGGCGGGTGTTTTGTCGTTAACCTGCGTCAGAATATAGAGATTATCCTTGTCCCACAGGGTGCGGACATTGGCACTCACATCCAACGTGCCCGGAATATTCGGGACATATTCGGTGAACTCCCACAAATCATCGGGTGTACCGTCTATTTCGGGAGTCCCCTCGACCGCCTTTGCCATATTAATCCTTGGTTTTAGTTTTGAGGGATCGACGATTCCCCAATAAAAGGGTTTTGCTTTAAACGCTTCATTAAAAGGTAGCGGCCAGTTCATCCGGTCCGTTTTTTGAAGCCAGGAGTAATCATCGGCAAGTCCCCAGAACGTCACGCTGGTGATGTTTTTGTATTTTTTCATTATTTCAAAAAGGTCTTTTACACGGTATCCCTGCGCGATAAGGAGTTCTTCGGGTATCGTCTCGAAAGACTGCGCCCCGCTTCCATATATATTAATATCGAGTTCCGTTATATGGATTTCCACACCCAATCCCGAATAGACGGCCAGCGCTTCTTCGAACGACTGTAATGTCGGGCTTGTAATCGAGCCGTGCATCTGCATGCCGATACCGTCGATAGGAACACCTTTTTCCCGCATCTCTTTTACCATTCTTATGACGGCGTCTCTTTTACCGGGAATGGTCATATCATAGTCGTTGTAAAACAATTTCGCATCCGGGTCCGCTTCCCGAGCGTACCGGAAAGCCAGTTCTATATATTCCTTGCCCATTATCTGATACCATTTACTGTTGCGCATGTCATCGGGCTTGCCCACGTCAATCGCTTCGTTCACCACATCCCAGGCGTACACATTCCCTTTAAAATGTTCCATAATAGTGTATATATGGTCCTTAAGACGGGTTTTCAGTTGTTCCCTTGATGCAGGATGTTCACTTCCCTTGCTCTCATAAAACATCCATTCCGCCGCCTGGTTGTGCCAGACAAGTGTATGGCCGCGAAACGCGATACCGTTCTCACGGGCAAATTCAAGCAGTTTATCGGCGGCATAGAAATTAAACGTGCCTTCCATAGGTTGAAGAGAAGACGGCTTCATGCAGTTTTCCGCCGTGATACTTGAAAAATGTTTCTTCAATAATGCGATATGGTTCGGATTTCTCAATTTATTGGGTTCAATTGCGGCGCCGATTAAAAAATGATCTTTTACAACGTCTTTCAGTGAAGGAATATCCGTCTCTATCGTGATCTCGACGTCGCCGGCGGCCTTTTCCTGCCGTTGTCCGGTCGCTGCATTGTCCGGGGTCACGCAGGAGAAGAGAAAAAATGATAACAGCAGCAATAAACAGACAATTTTTTTCATTGTATTTCCTTTCATTATCCGGTTTTAAAACCGACCGGTTTTTTACGCGAATTTTATCCTTACATCAATAATAATTGACCGTTTCTTTTCTATCAAGACAGGTAAAGCGATAAAATCGGTTTTGTTGTTTATGTTTTTTCTAAACGGTTCCTGTTGAATAATTGTTTGACGGCATTTTAAAAAAAAATCAAAGCAGCGGTCACTTTCTATGCGTTATATAATGTATAAAACTTTTTATTCAAGGAGCCTCATATGACAGCATCTGTTTTGCATGAG
>JAFGHO010000048.1 GCA_016930085.1 Spirochaetales bacterium | reverse complement strand
CTCCATTCGGTTGCTGAAGTGAAAATGGCTCCGTAAAAAATATATACAACTCACATCTTCGAACCCCGCCGGGCCGTTCGTCCGGCGGGGTTTTTTTGTAAGGGTGTCAGGGGGATGATACCGGGGAGGGAGGATGGGAGAGAAGGAATAATGCGGACGGTTCCATACCGTGACAGTGAAGCTTTTGGTTTCCGAGATGCAAGGGGAAGCACAGAGGCCAAAGAGAGGTGATCAAAATTTTTTACCAATGTATATATTATGTTTCGTGAATTGACAAGGTGTCTCCATTCACAGGGACATGATTAATAACGGTTCAATTATTCAGTTCATGCTAAATAATATAATAAAAGAAATTTCTCACAGAGCCCACGAAGCGCACAGAGTGGATGGTAAAGCCGGGGCGATTTAAAGCGAATTAAAAATTTTTCTCTGTGTGCCTATGTCAATATTAAGATTCTTTTGGGTTTTTATCTCTTTTATAAAAAAAAACAAAGCAGCACGTACTTTTTAAGCGTTATAAAATGTATGACCGAAATAGAAAAGGAGTGTTACATGAAAAAAGCAGCCCCGCATGAATTCCATTTTGTAATGACGGATATAATGAGAGAGAAGCTGACTAATCTGACCTTGTGCGGTTCGAGGGGTTCGTTATCCGGTGTCATTGTCGGGATTGTGTCCATTGTCGATCCTTTGATTATAATGGAACATCAATGGGGAAAACAGCGAATGAGCCGGTATCGGGCGATCTCGGATGATCCCGATGAATGCCGGGAACATGTGCACGTTTATTTTCCTGAAGATGTGTACCGGAAGATAAAGCTGCTGCATGCGGATTTGAATTGTTATAGTATCGCGCAGCTTTTGAGGGGGTTGCTGGAGTTGTTTTTGGCAATGGTGGAGAGATATGGTAATAGAGTCTTTGAAGAATTTGAGAAAATATTTAAGCGATGGAGTGTTGAGGAGAAGAAATTACAACAAACCCCTCGAATGAAATTACGACAATTGTTTATGATAATCCGGCATCTACCGGGTCGAAATCAATTAATCTCTCTCCATACTACCCATTATTCACCATTCTGGATACTTCGGCTTTAAAAACACATCGCCCCCCCTGCTTCCCCCATTTACATCCCCACACATCCGGCGTTCATCCGTAGTTTTTCTCTACAGCCCTCCATGTCGCGTTTACCCGCCGCCCCGTTATGTAGTTGTCGATGGCAGCATATTCGCTTTCATCACGGTTAAATAATAAAATTTTAATTAATCACAACCGGATTTGCATGTATTATAATCAAGGTGGTTTTAGAATTTTTTTGGATGTCTTTAAATTTTAATGGAGGATAAAATGAAAAAGAATGCGATTAAAACGATATTGACCGTCCTGGTTCCTGTGTGTATCCTTATCATGGTCACCATTTTCGCGTGCGTGACCCAATCAGGGAAGGGAAAGGAACCGGTTCAGGATACGAAACGCTCCGTCACGAATGAAAATATGAAAGGTATTGATCTGGATTACGACCCGAACAGGCTCGTTTTCCTGCTTATCGGTCAGTCGAATATGGAAGGGGTCCCGAAACCGGAAGCCGTGGATATGGAAGAAAATCCGCGGATCTTTGTCCTCGCCTATCAGAACTCACCGCGGCAGAAACGCCTGTACGATCAGTGGTATATCGCAACCCCGCCCCTGCACAGTTCTTCACTCGGTGTCGGAATCGGAGATTATTTTGCGAAAACACTTATCAAAGGGCTTTCGGAGAAATATTCGATCGCTCTTGTCCCCTGCGGAATCTCCGGGGTGGATATCGATTTTTTTCGAAAGGGCGTGGTTTCCAAACGACGGAAGGAATTCAGGATTCCGCCGGATAATCACTGGGACGGCGCCTATGAATGGGTGATCGAGCGCGCGCGGCTCGCGCAGAAGGCAGGGCGGATCGCCGGCATCGTCTTCCACCAGGGGGAATCGGACGCGGGACAATCGGTCTGGCTGGACAAGGTGGATGAAATGGTGACGAACCTGCGGAACGATCTCGAAACCGGCGACATTCCTTTCGTTGCGGGCGAACTCTATTACAAAGGTCCGTGCGCGGGCCATAACCGGATCATCCAGCGGGTGCCCGACCGGATAAGCAATTCGAGGGTTGTTTCGGCGGAAGGGCTCAACGGGGTGGACCAGTTTCATTTCGATCTCGAAGGCCAGCGTGAAATCGGAAAGCGCTACGGGGAGGCGATGCTGGAACTCCTCGACCTCGGCAAATAACGGCCATTCTGCGCGCGGAAAGGCCGCCCGATAAAAAAGCCGCCCGCTTGAGCGGGCGGCTTTACACTTCGGCTTTTACTTATACCGATCAGGTCAATCCAGTTCTCCGACAGACGGCAGAAGCGGGGGAATGAACCAGATGCGCCTGCAGTTTTCGATTTCGGATAACAACTCGATACCGGTATTCAATTGGCTTTCCAACAGGAAATTCTCGAGACAGACCGTATCGTCTTCATTCGTGAAGCCGTCGCCGTTTACGTCGGCAAGTACCTGTTCGACGGTTAAGGGTGGATACGAGACGGCGCCTGGGGTCTCAAGGAGTGTCTGCAGCGCGGCAAGATCGTCTTCGTTTATTATCATGTTATTGTCGAGATCGCCCACTATGTATTTTCCGGCTTTGTTCCCGTTCATGTCGCACGCGATCGAGTTTTCCAGAATCGCGATATCGTGGACGGAAAGATACCCGTCATTGTTGGCGTCGGCCCGCAGCAGTTGCATGGCGGTGAAATCCGAACCGGGCGCTTCATCGATATAATCCCGGATCGCTTCTATGTCAAAAGCGGTGAGGATACCGTCAGGATTGTCCGGCGGGTAGACGTCGCCGTCGCCGATATGCCCGCCGAGGGTGTCAAGTTCGGTCAATGATACGTATTTCAAAAGGAAATTGGCACATTGAGGTGATATAGAAGCATGGTCGTTGTTATCGGGTTCCCATCTGATGTCGTAGAAAGCGGTTTTGTTAAGGATGTTGGGGATTTCTGAGAGGTTACCGTTGACATTCCAGGGGGTTCCATCCATGTGCCTGATATCGAGTGCGCTTACCGTGGGCATGTAGGTGACGCCGGGGAAGGTGTATGCGGCATAAGCAAATATACCTGCACATCCGTCGACATCATTGATCGCGTCGGCAAACATTTTTATAAAGGGCGTGGTCGATCCGGGACAGCTGTCAATGGGAATCAGGTCATCGAGATGAGTTTTATCATAATGGACGGTCTTGTGTAAAAATAAGTCGGTAATCAAAAGAGGTGGAAACAGAATTTCAGGAACATTGGCAGCGTCGGTCACAATCAGCGGCAGTGATTCTCCCAGAGAATAACCCAAATAAACCAAATCGCCGATAACGGTTCCGAAAAGTAATGTATGCTCCCCCATGGTCAAGCCGTCGATATGCTGTGATCTTCCGTATCCGCTTCCATTGGCCATCGCGACGCTTCTGCAATCCCGCGGATATACGCTTGATCCGTCTTCCTCTGTGCGAAGGGCTTCGAGATCGTTCAAAAACCAATCGCGATATGCATGCGGATACGAGGGATACTCCGCTTTGTAGTTATCGTCGATCAATCCCTTGACATGGTTTATCAGCATCGATTTAGGGGCGTATGCGTGCATTGTTGCCCGGAAATCGGCAAGGTCTTCGTGTGGAATACAGTTGTTTATTTCTTCAATGGCAAGCTGAAGGCATAGCGGAAGATTGGCGCCCTGCTGCGGTGCATCGAAGGAGACGAAGAGTTCCGTATCATGGCCGACGATACCGCCGGTTCCGACTGTCTGCTGTTCATCGATGTACGCTTCTGATTCCATTACTTTCAGCGCGTAGCGGCAGACGAGTCCGCCCATACTTCCGCCGATGACAATGTTTTTATGGATTCCCCGGGAGTCCGGGACCTTTTCCGCATTGATTTTTTCAATGACATCGATGACGCATTCGGCACTGAATTGAAGGGACTTGAGAGAATCCGTGTAATTGAGAAAGATGATGTCGTATCCCTGTTCAAGGCAGGTCCGCCAGAGGCCGTAACGTCCCAGCAGCTTGTAGAGGTAAAACCTCCATGACAGGTTGTTCTCGAAATCGATTCCTTCGGAAAATAATATGGGTTTGGTTATGGCCGTTTTTTTTGTTCCCGTCTCACTCGATCCGAAAAAGACGAATGCGGAATAATCGCAGGGGCTGGATGTCAGGGGATCGTCCTCTGTCATTATATCGGCATACCATGTCTCGTCCGGAATATATGAGGCGAGTAAGCTTTCATCGCAGTTAAAACCAACATATTCCAGCCAGCTTTTCCATAAATACCACTGTTCCAGTTCGCTGTCCGCCGGATACTTTTTCAACTCCCCGTCGTCGTCGATCTGATAGCAGTTGTCGAGCTGCCGTTCGTTTCCTTCGTCGCCGATAATCCCGCCTGCAATCAAACCGGGGATGGTGTCCTCGACGATGATGTCATACCAGGTATATATCGGGGAGCCGGGCACATCGGTATAGACCACCTTCAAGGTGAAGACGGTCCCGCCTGTTTCGGTGGTTTGCGGTTCGAAATCCGGTTCGGACAGCGGAGATGCCCATTCCATATGGCTGATTGCGCCGCCGCTGTTGAACACCTGGACCGGATTTGCCGGATTCTGCAGCAGGGCGGATGCTTCGGTGATTTTTTTATAGGCGGCGCCCGGATATTTTCCGTATATCTTGACGGTTCCGGCATTGAGCGATACGCGAAGCCCTATGTTCCCGTAGAGGACGATACGGCCCGAGGAATCGACGGTTTTTTTCAGGACCTTGTCGAACCAGACATATCCTCCGACCGTGACATTATCGGGTGCTTTAAGGGGATCGGTGACGATCGAAAGCGTCGAGCCGTTAAAGGCGATCTTTTTTTGCTCGGCGGAAAGATAAGGAACGAGGACGAGCAACAGAAGAAACATAAGACAGACGCGTGTGATTTTTCTCCTCGGGCGTATTCGGTGACTGAAAAACCGGGGATTTTTTGAATCGGTTTTCATTATTGATACCTCCATTGTAAATAAATTTATGTAAAATACTGTTATTTATAATATGCATGAGGCGGACCTGTTTTTATATCCCCGATAATCGTCATTTATTATCGCCGATACAGGTGATGCCGGTCCGGCCCTGTTTCGGACCGGATACGTTATCGTTCGATGTTGCCGTTATGAATGATATCAAAACGGCGGGAAGTTTTTGATGGAAGGGTGCAACACCATTGTAAAAAGAAGGCGCTGTGGGAAGCGGTGGGCTGACGTATCAGTCTTGCTCACCCGTATGTGAGGGTATGGTAATCGGGATGGGTTTTACCTTCCAGATATCCTCCGTGTATTCCCTGATCGTCCTGTCCGTTGAAAATCTCCCCATGTTTCCCACATTGCGGACGGCCATTTGTATCCATCGTTTACGGTCCCTGTAGGCGGCGCTGACTTTTTTCTGGCATTCGACGTAATCCGGATAATCGGCAAGCAGCATGTATCGGTCGCCGTTGTCGAGCAGGGATTCGATAATGGGACGGAACAGGTAAACCTTTGTTTTTGAAAAATACCCGGAATTGATCATATCGATCGCCTTTTTCAATTCCGCGTTCGCGTGATAGCAATCCCAGGGATTATAACCTTCAGCCCGGCGTTTTTCCACTTCTTCCGATGTCATACCGAAAATGAACATATTTTCGCGCCCGACAGCCTCGCTGATTTCAACATTGGCGCCGTCGAGGGTACCGATGGTAAGCGCTCCGTTCAAGGCGAACTTCATGTTTCCTGTTCCCGACGCTTCGGTGCCCGCTGTCGAAATCTGTTCCGAAAGGTCGGCCGCGGGAATGATTTTTTGCGCGAGGGTCACCGAATAATTTTCAAGGAACACGATTTTGAGTTTGTCGCCGATACGGGGATCGTTGTTCACCGCTTCGGCTATCGCGTTTATGAGTTTGATAATGAGTTTCGCCATGTAATAGCCCGGGGCCGCCTTTCCCGCGAAGATCATCGTTCTGGGGACCACATCTGCGTCGCCGTGCTCGATCAGCCAGTTGGCGAAGGTGATGATGTGCAGGGCATTAAGCAGCTGGCGTTTATATTCGTGAATGCGCTTGATGTGGACGTCGAAAAGGGAATCGGGGTTGACCACGATCCCATTGTGACGTTCAATGTAAGCGGCAAGTTCTTCCTTGTTCCGTTTTTTGACCGCCTGAAAGACTTTCCTGAAGGCGGGATCGTCTGAGTACGGGAGGATTTTTTTAAGGTCATAGAGATCGGTTATCCAGCGGTCGCCGATTTTTTCAGTGATGAGCCCTGAAAGCCCCGGATTGCAGAGTCTGAGCCACCGGCGCTGAGTGATACCGTTGGTCTTGTTGTTGAACCGTTCGGGCCATTCTTCGTAAAAATCTCTGAAGATCTGCTTTTTGAGAATATCGGTGTGGAGTTCGGCGACGCCATTGACGGAATGGCTCCCCATGATCGAAAGATTCGCCATACGAACCCTTTTTTCCTGTCCTTCTTCGATTATGGACATCCGGCGCATCTTTTCGAGATTGTTCGGATTTTTTTTGCTGATCTGCTGCAACAAACGGTAGTTGATTTCATAGATGATCTGCAGGTGGCGGGGAAGCAGCTGTTCGAGGAGAAAGACAGGCCATTTTTCAAGGGCTTCGGGCAGAATCGTATGGTTGGTATAGGCAAAGGTGGCGACCGTGATTTCCCACGCACGACCCCACTCGATGTCCTCGATATCGATCAAGATGCGCATGAGTTCGGCGATTGCGAGGGCGGGGTGGGTGTCATTGAGTTGGATCGCGACCTTGTCCGGGAAATTGCCGAAATCCTTTGTGTTTGTTTTTTTATACCGTCTGATAATGTCCTGAAGCGTCGCCGAGACAAAGAAGTATTCCTGTTTGAGCCGGAGCATTTTCCCCAGATTGACATTGTCGTTGGGATAGAGGACTTTGGAGATGGTTTCGGACTGCACCTTTTCCGAAACCGCCTTTTCATAATCCCCGTGATTGAAATATTCGAAATGAAAGTCGCGGGTCGCCTTTGCGGACCAGAGCCGCATGTTGTTCACCGTGTTGTTGCGGTAACCGGGTACGGGAATGTCGTTCGCGATTGCCATGATTTGCTGTGTATCGATCCATTCGGTTTTCAGGTTGTTGTCCTTGTCGTAATATTGATTGATGCGGCCGTAAAAATGAACCGGATAGAGGTATTCGGGCCGCTCGATCTCCCAGATATTCCCGTAACGCAGCCAGTGGTCAGGTTTTTCAATCTGGTAACCGTCCTTTATCTGCTGGGAAAAGATCCCGAACTCATACCGGATGCCGTACCCGTAGGCGGGAAGCTCGAGGGTCGCCATGGAATCCATGAAGCAGGCGGCAAGCCTCCCGAGTCCTCCGTTTCCCAATCCCGCATCGGATTCCATGTGACGGAGTTCTTCAAGGTCGTACCCGAGTTCTTTCATGGCTTTTTGCACGACATCGTAAAGACCGAGGTTGATGAGGCTGTTTCCCAATGTCCTGCCGATGAGGTATTCCATGGACAGGTAGTAGATACGTTTTACGTCCTTGCGGTAGTAGGTCTGTTGAGTTTCGATCCAGCGTTCGATAAGCCTGTCCCTGACGGTCAGGGCGATCGCTTTGTAACAATCGAGTTGTGTCGCGGAATACTCGTCCTTGGCCAGTGAATACTCGAGGTGGTTGACAAACGAACGCTGTATCGAGGCAATGTCGGTCCCCTGAAACTCGTTAGTCGAAGGTGACAACTTTACCTTTGTTTTTCCTTTTTTTACGGGCATGTGCATATCCTTTCTGTGGTCATTCAATCGGGATATACTATAACATCATAAGAGGACAGCTTTCATAAGTCAAGCATGAAAATAAGGGGGAACGGAGAAGTGGAGGGCCTTCCGTATTAGATAATATCTTTCAGATCTTCGATCCGTTTGAAATGGCGAAGCTTGGCAATCGCTTTTTCCTGTATCTGGCGCACGCGTTCACGTGTTATTCCCAGCATTCTGCCGGTTTCTTCGAGGGTAAAGGGTCCTTCGCCTTCGAGCCCGAACCGAAGTTTTATGATCTTCATTTCACGTTCCGTAAGGTGTTTGAGTACCCTGTCCAGGGTGTCCTGAAGCGCCATATTGAAGACCTTTTCAAACGGCGCGTCGGAGGTGATATCTTCGATCAGGTCCGAAAGTTTCGTGATATGTTCTTCGTCGACCGATGTGTCGAGTGACGCGGTTTCCTGCGAAAGCTGCATGATTTCCTTTATTTTCGTGATGGGAAGATTCATGTATTCGGCGAGTTCTCCCGCACTCGGGTCCCTGCCTAGTTCCTGTGTCAAATGTTTTGCGACAAAATAGCATTTTTTGATCGTATTGAGCATATGGATGGGAATTCGTATGACGCGGCCTTTGTCGGCGAGCGATTTGATGATCGCCTGCCGAATCCACCACGTGCCGTACGTCGAAAAACGGCACCCCTTTTTATAGTCGAATCGTTCGACCGCTTCGATAAGGCCGATATTGCCTTCATCGATGAGGTCGAGAAACGATAGGCCCCTGTGCTGGTACTTCTTTGCTATTGAAACTACAAGCCTGAGATTGGAATTAATCATCCTGTTTTTCAGGTCGATCAGGCTTTTTTCCATAATTATGCGGTTTTTCGCGAGCTGTGATTCTTCCAGTTGATTGCTGCCTTTTCTGGCTTTTAATTCCTTCAACTTTTCCCGTGTTTTGTCGATCTGTTTACCGATCTGTTTTTCCTGCTGTTCGGTGAGAAGAGGGTATTGTGAGATTTGCTTGAGATAAAGAACAAGCGGATCGCTTTCCCTGTAACTGTTCTGTCCGTCTTCGACAAACTTAAGTGAATGGGATGGTTTATAATCATTGTTGAAGGAAGGTGAATGTCTAATATCCTTCATATTCAATAATATAGCCCCACTTCCATTTTAACATAGTACTTTTACTCAAAAAAGTCAAGGTAAATGACTTGGAAATGCCAAAAAAATCAATTCCTCGGCGCTTTTGACGGATCTATCGGCCACCGGTTTTTGTACACACAGAAAAAAACACGGGCCATTCCGTCATGGGAGTTTCTTCCCAGGATGCCGAGCGGGGTGGAAGGATGCACCGAATCACCGACTTCCACAAGTATTTTTTCGTTACCCGCATAGACATAAACATAATCCCTGCCCGTTTTTATAAAAACGATACTGCCGTATCCCCGGTAAAGGCCCGCCCAGACCACCGTCCCCGTCGATACCGAAACAATGGTGTCTCCGGGTTCGCCGTAAATCGCCACCCCGGTCAATTTTCCCTGCAACGCCTCCCTTTTCCCCGAATGGGGCCAGAGGAGACTGTCGTCGCGTTCGTCGTCATGCCCGTGTCCGTTTTCAATCGTTGAGGAGACAGGAATAATGATTTTACTTCCGATCGCAAGGGGTGTATCGATCGAAAGGTGGTTGTATTCGAGAATGAGATTGATGGAAACATCGTAATGCCGTGAAATACTATAGAGGGTATCGCCTTTCTTTATCGTATGAACGTGCGGAATTTTGATTTCCGTCCCTTCCTTTATTTTTGTCGGATCGCCTATATTGTTGTATTTCATGAGGAGATCGACAGGGACATCGTATTTTTTCGCGATTTTGTAAAGCGTTTCACCCTTTTGAATGGTGATACTCGCCGATGTTGATGCCGGGAGTATCACGGATGGAATCAGAATTAATACGAGGATGAATATATATCGATAATATCGCGCCGATTGAGTTTTTCCTTTATAATAAATACATGGAAATCTCATATGCCTATCTCAATAGTCGGTGTCCGGGAGTAAAAACTTGAAAATGAAGCCTTGATCCGGTTCGAAAATCGTTCAGCAATGCGGGATTAACCGGGAGAGAGACGCGCCGCTGTTCTATCGAACGGTTCGTTTTTCATCGCCCTTTCCCGCTGATCGGGATTCTCTCGATTCTGGTGATTTCCATATGAGGTTTTAACGTTTTTCAAGCGCAAAGGTCGATGTCGCGGGTGCTTTTAACGGTACCCTTCGCTTTACTGTTTTTTCCAGTTCTCGGGTCTGAGCGATCGTACCGCGGCCCCCGCCTGCCACATCTCGGATTCCCTCATCTGACGTAATTCTTCCCCCAGTTTTTCCTGATAATCCGGTGCGCTGTTGGCCTTGAGCACGACTTTCGTTTCTTCACCGTCGATGACCCGCTTGTAGAGTTTCTTGAAAACGGGCATGACCGCTTTACGGAACTCGTGTCGCCAGTCCAGCGCCCCCCGCTGCGCGGTCGCCGAGCAGTTCGCGTACATCCAGTCCATTCCGTTCCGACCCACAAGTCGGATGAGACTCTGCGTGAGTTCCTCGACGGTCTCGTTGAATGACTCGCTCGGCGAATGGCCGTGTTCGCGCAGGACCTTGTACTGGGCTTCCATGATCCCCGCGAGCGCTCCCATGAGGACGCCCCGTTCTCCGGTGAGGTCGCTGTAGACTTCGTGTTCGAAGGTCGTTTCAAAGAGGTAACCGGACCCGATCCCGATACCGACCGCGAGCGTCCGTTCCAATGCACGACCCGTATAATCCTGATGCACCGCGTAACTCGAGTTAATTCCGCTTCCGTCAAGGAAATTTTCCCGAACACTCCTGCCCGAACCCTTCGGGGCGACGAGAATCACATCGACGTTTTCAGGCGGGACCACATTGGTAAGCTTTCTGTAGACTATCGAAAATCCGTGTGAAAAATAAAGTGCATCACCTTCCTTGAGACAGGGTTTGATCCTGGGCCAGAGTGCCATCTGCCCTGCGTCGGAAATAAGATACTGGATAATCGTCCCCTTTTCCGCCGCCTCTTCGATCGAAAAGAGTGTTTTTCCCGGTTCCCAGCCGTCGTTTAATGCGCGTTCCCAATCCTTTTTAAACTCTTTTGCCTGGCCTACGATCACGTTGATATTGTTATCTTTCATATTCAGCGCCTGTGCAGGCCCCTGAACTCCATAACCGAGGATTGCTACTGTTTCCTTTTTCAATAACTCCTGTGCTTTTGCGAGAGGAAACTCGTCGCGGGTCACGACAGTTTCGGTAACTCCGCCGAAATTCATTTTTGCCATACGTTTTCTCCTTTTATATAACGATGTGTCAATACCGATTTTGTATCCCCCACTATAGATATGATACCGCCATGAGTCAAGGTCTTTGGCTAAAAAATAATGGTGTTGAAAATAACGACATACTGTGTTATCAAGATAATAAGGGTGCATGCATTTCGCGAAACCGGCAAAAAATATGGAATTGACTCCTTAAAAATGATGGACAATAATAGTATTGTATTGTTATGATAGCCCGTATGGATATCCTTATGGGAGGTAATATGATAAAAATAGCAAAAATATCCGTATGTTTGTCGCTGCTTGTTTTATGTTTCAGTTGTTCGATCAATAGACTGGCTGTTTCTGTGGTCGCCGATATGCTTTCCGGTGAGGAGAGTACTGTCTTTACCGGGGACAACGATCCGCAGCTTATCGGAGACGCCCTCCCGTTTGCCCTCAAACTTTACGAATCACTTCTGGAAGCGGATCCCGACAATACGGAGCTTCTCCTGTCAACGGGCAAGGCCTTCTGTCTCTATGCGTTTGCCTATGTCGTTTCCCCTGCGGAAATGCTCCCGGATGATGAGTATGAAAAAAAGGAAGCTGCACTTCTCCGTGCGAAGAAGCTCTATCTCCGTGGCAGACATCATCTTATGCATGCGCTTTCCATTCTGAACAAGGATTTTTATGCCGCTTTTTCAGAAGATAATCATGAAAAAGCCCTCTCTTGTATCAAGGGGAAACACCTCCCCTGGCTTTACTGGGCCGGGGCCGCGTGGCTTGGGGCCGTGACCACGGATCCGTTCGATGTCGAGTTGATGATCGACTACCCTGTTGCGGTCGGTTTTATCCTGAAAGTGGTTGAAATGGATGAATCATACGACAATGGGTCTCCCCACGAATTACTCATTTCCTATTACGGCGGCATTCCCGCCGAAATGGGCGGGAGTGAGGAAAAGGCACGGTTTCATTACGAGCAGGCCCTTCGATATTCGGAAGGTCTGAAAGCGGGGCCCCACCTCGCCCTTGCCACATCGGTCTGTGTGACGAGGCAGTATCCCCGGGAGTTTCGGGAATTGCTGAACAAGGTCCTGAGTATCGATGTAAGCGAAGAGACGGAAAACCGTCTGCTAAATATTCTGGCGCAGCAGAAGGCTGAATGGCTGCTTGAACATATTGAAGATTTTTTTATTCTTGACGATACCGGTGAAGAAGGGTTTTGATTATGAAAAGACATATATTGTTCCTTATGATACTTTTTTTTCTGATTACGGGAGAGGTGTTCGGCTTGACGATAAAAATCGGCAGCCTTGCACCTTCGGGTTCACCCTGGGATAAATGCCTGAAGCGGCTCGCGGCCGAGTGGAAAAGTATTTCCGGAGGTAAGGTCCAGGTAAAAATTTATCCGGGAGGAATCGTGGGAGATGAGACCGTCATGCTCAGGAAAATTCGGCTCAGACAGCTGCACGCGGCAGCCATTACATCGGTCGGTCTGAACACGATCGCCAAAGGCGTTTTGGCGCTTTCGGTTCCCATGCTCATTCGCAATGACGCGGAACTCGAATATGTCCTCGAAAGGATGATCCCCCATTTCGAGGAGGAACTCACAAAGAAGCAGTTCATTCCGATTATCTGGACGTTTGCCGGCTGGGGGCATTTTTTTTCCAAAAAACCGGTTGTCCGGCCCTCGGATCTCAAGGAACAAAAGATGTGGGTATGGGAGGATAATACGAACGAGATCCAGATATGGAAAGAGGCGGGATTCAAGCCCGTTCCGTTACCGATGCCCGACGTCATGACATCGCTTCAAAGCGGGATGATCGAGACGGTCATGGCGACACCGCTTTCGGCTGCCGCGTACCAGTGGTTCGGGATCGCCAATCACATGTGCGGGATGAACTGGGCGCCGATGATAGCGGGGATCGTGATCGCGAAAAGCACGTGGGACAAGATCCCCGAAACATTGCGGCCGCGCCTCCTCGATGCCGCCCGTGAAGCGGGAAAAACCCTCAACGAAGAGACCCGGAGAACTGACGAGGAGGTCATGGAAATCATGAAAGCGAACGGACTCGTCGTCAATCCGGTACCGGAACAAGCTGTCAGGGAATGGAAGGCGGTGGTCGATGCCAATTTTCAACGTCTTATCGACGAGGAGTTCGGTGCGGAAGCCTATGAGATGATAAAGGTGTTACTGGATGAATACAGAAAACAGCGATAATCCGGTGAAGAAGTCGATTTTCCGCCTCATCGAGAACTACGCGGCGATCGCCGTTCTCCTTGTCATCGTTCTCATTCTTTTTATCGAGATCATTCTGCGCAGGTTCAGCGCTGGGATTCCGGCGGCATCCGAATATATTCAGCATTTTGTCCTCTGGACTGCTTTTCTCGGGGCGATGATTACGACCAGGGAAGGAAAACATCTTTCACTGGGAATCGGTATAAAAATGGTCGCAGAACCTTTCCGTTCGTGGATCAAGATCGGAACGGGTATCGTATCGACGGCAATCTGTACGGTCCTCACGGTTGCTTCCATTCGATTCCTCCGCGCGGGGTTTGATATCGGCAAAACTGTCGGTATTTTTCCCGTTCATTTGTTTCTGGCAATTATGCCGTTAGGGTTTTTCATTATCACGATCCGGTTTATTCGCCAGGCGGGCAAAAACCTCAAGGAAACCCTCATTGTCGCGAGCGGTGTCCTTATCGGATTATTCCTCTCACTCCACATTATATTCTACGAAATACAGGAAATATCCCTGTTGATAAACCCGGAGGATTATACCATGTATGAAAACATGGAAGGGTTTATCGAGGGGTTCAACTCCTTTTTCGATCCTTTTATGTCGGTCTTTATCTGGCCGGCTTCGATCATTCTCATTGCAGCGGGAATTTTCGGTGCACCGATTTTTATCGTTCTGGGCGGGCTGGCCGTTCTTTTGTTTTCCGGCGCGGGACTGCCTTTGAGCGATATCCCCCATGAAGTCTACGAAGTTCTTTCCGGCTATGAGATCCCAGCGATTCCCCTCTTTACCCTTGCCGGTTTTCTCCTTGCCGAAAGCAAGGCAAGCGAACGGCTTGTCAGGCTGTTCCGGACACTGCTCGGGTGGCTTCCGGGCGGACTCGCGATCGTCACCGTGATCGTGTGCGCGTTTTTTACCACGTTTACCGGAGCGTCGGGGGTGACGATTCTGGCACTCGGGGCGCTTCTTTCCATCGCCCTTATCAAACGGAATTACCGGGAAGACTTCAGCTACGGACTGCTATCGGGCGCCGGGAGCGTAGGCCTCCTTTTTCCCCCGAGTCTTCCCGTGATCATGTATGGTGTGGCCGCGACGATCAGTATCAAGGATCTTTTTATCGGCGGCGTCGTTCCCGGCGCGCTGTTGGTGATCACCCTCTCCTGTATGGGGATCTGGCATGCGGTGAAAAAAAGAATCGAACGAATTCCCTTCAAGGCGAAAGACACCCTGATTCCCCTTCGGAACTCACTCCCGGAAATCGCGCTTCCCTTTATCGTTTCGATTAGTTTTTTCAGCGGCTTTACCACCCTGGTGGGAACCAGCGCGATTACCGTCCTTTATATCCTTCTGATTGAAGTTTTCCTTTATAAAGATATCAGAATCAGGGAGCTTCCGAATGTATTTCTGAAGGCGATTCCCATCATCGGGGGAATCATCATTATCATGGCGGTTGCCAAGGGGCTGTCCTATTATATCATCGACCAGGAGATTCCCCAGAAACTTGTCGAATGGTGCGGGACATATATTCAGTCACCTATCGTTTTCCTTCTGCTTCTCAACATCGGTCTTCTCATTACCGGCTGTTTTCTGGACATCTATGCCGCTATTTTTGTCGTCGTTCCCCTTATCGTTCCTTTGGGTGTCGCCTACAACATCCATCCGGTGCACCTCGGCATCATCTTTCTCGCAAACCTCCAGCTCGGTTATCTCACCCCGCCGGTCGGACTCAATCTCTTTTACGCCTCGTACTGTTTCGGACAACCCCTGACGAAAATTTACAAACAGGTATTGCCTTTTTTTGTCGCAATGCTGATTGCCGTTCTCTTTATTACCTATGTCCCACCGGTGACGACAATGTTTCTCAAACCCGTCAACAACCCGGGCGATGTCTGGCTGGTCGAAGTGGAGGGGGGGGCCGGTGGAGAGGAATCCGCGGATAGCGGAAACCTGATTACCGATCTGCGTATGGACACAGGAACGCAGAAGCTTACATCGTACGAACTCGAGATTGTCTATGATCCTGAGATGGTCGAACCGGATGGTGAAACGGGAAATAATGGGGTGATTCCGGGGATAAACGGATTCGTCACCTCAGCCGGCGTCCGGACCGGCGGCGTACTCGTTATAAAGGGGATCGATATGTTCGGGAAAAATCCCGGACGGGATAATCATGTCTGTACCATCACCTGGATTGTCAAAAAAAGCGGCAAAACCTCATTCGATATACGCCTCATATCCCTGATCGACGATGAGGACAATGTGATCGGAAAACCTCGGGGATTATCCTGGAAAACAAAGGTGGTGCGGAGCGGCGGTACGTAGGGTGAAGGTACGGCAACATGAATGCACCTGAAGAGAGGGCACATAAGTTGATGGTACGCGGGGTGACGGCATATGGAATACCGATGGCCGTACGTATGCTGTATTTGTTTTTTCTTGCAGTATGTTCAACCGGCGCGGCCGCTGTACCCTCATTCCCGGACAATCTACCCGCCGGGCAACTTGCGACGGGAATCATCGATCACATGTCGGATGAAGAATTGCTCGGTCAGGTCTTTTTCCTCGGTTATATCGGAAAACGCCCCTCGGACGACATCAAACAATGGATCACTCACCGTAATCTCGGCGGTCTCAAGATTTTCAGTCGGAATTTAGACGATCTGACCTCGCTTTCAAAAGATATTTACGATCTCCAGCTGCTCGCGACCGGTCGTCGGTTCGGAATTCCCCTCTTTGTTTCAACAGACCAGGAAGGAGGGTGGGTGCGTCATATTTTTGGCGAGGTGATTACCGTTCCGGGCAATCTCGCTCTGGGCGCAAGCCCCCTGCCGGCGGATTCATTTGAGACCGGTTATTATATCGGGATAGAGCTTGCGCTTTTGGGCATCAATATGAATTTCGCCCCGACAGTGGATGTGTATTCGAATCCGGACAATACCGCCATCGGTCCGCGTTCGTTTTCTTCGGATCCGGTAACAGCGGGTCTCGATGCACTCGCCTATTACCGCGGTATGAAAAAGGCGGGAATCATCTGTACGGCAAAACATTTTCCGGGACATGGCGCGGCTTTGGAGGATTCCCACGGGTGCCTTCCGGAGATAAATATCAGCGAGAAACAGCTGTGGGAACGTGAACTCGTCCCCTATCGGTTTCTGATTCGTGAAGGGATACCCGCAATTATGACCGGTCATATCGCTTATCCTGAAATTACCGGGAAACACATTCCGGCCACCACTTCACGTTTTTTGCTTAAGACTCTGCTGCGCGAACGCCTTGGGTTTACCGGTATTGTAGTGACCGACGACCTCGAAATGTACGGTGCACGAAGGGGGGGCGAGAATATTCCCGATGCGGCCAAAAACGCGTTCCTTGCCGGGTGTGATATGATCCTCATCTCTCATACCCCGAAGGTTCAGGAGCGTGTATGGAACTCCTTATTGCATTTTGTTAAAAATGACGGATCGTTCAAAGCGAGAATTAAGGAAGCCGTCCGGAGAGTATTGGCATGTAAAACGGCCGCGTTCAAGGGCGATCATCCTTTTCCCGTTTTTCCGGATTATGAACACGCGGTTGAGAAAATCATCAGGATTCAGGAAACCGAATCGAAAGAGGCTGTTTTTCAGCATGTGTGCAGGAGTGTTACCATCATAAGAGACGCGAAGGTTCCCTATAAACCCCGGAAAAACGAAAAGATAGTTCTTGTCAGCCAGTACAGCGATTTTATCAAAGCAGGACGCAGACGTTTTCCGGAAGCAGCGGCATACGAATACTCATATTATCCCTCAGTCACGCCGAAACGGAATGATTGTGTTTCCATCGGGAAACTTGTCCGAAGCAGCGATACCGTCATCTTTCATCTCGTCAACCCGAGTAGTCTGGAAATACTCAAATCATTACGACAATTCGGAAAATCCGTCATCGTCGTTTCGTCGCTTACCCCGGTGTATCTCCGGGAAGCGCCATGGGTCGAAACGGCGATCGCCGTCTATGGGACGGGAGAGGATTCATTCAAGGCCGGGTTCGCCGTCCTTGCCGGCGACTATACACCCGAAGGCAGACTGCCGGTCGAACTTAAGTGACAGGAGAAAAGTCCGGGGCAAACGTCTGCCGGGCATAACGGTATGGGGAGATGATTGTCTTGTTTGAGAACTTTTGAGAAACATTTCCACGATCAACTTGACATAAAACATGCTCACCTTATATAATGCACGGGAATCTTCGGGCTGTGGCGCAGCTGGTTAGCGTACGCGTCTGGGGGGCGTGTGGTCGGCGGTTCGAGTCCGCCCAGCCCGAGTACTTCGCTTGAAGCCCGGCATGACAATAAACCGGGCTTTTTTAATATCCTGTTATTTTTTGGTCATCGCGCAGAAATACTCATGTATCCGTATATCGTCTGTCAGTTCGGGATGAAATGTCGCGGCGAGCATATTCGCCTGCTTGAGAAGTACCGGAGTGTTTTCGAAAACGCCCAATACTTCAACTTTTTTTCCGGACCGTACAATAACCGGAGCCCGGATAAAAACCGCTCGAAGCGTGACACCCGGGGAAAAGGTGAGGGTGATATCCGTTTCGAAACTTTCGATCTGCGGCCCGTAGGCATTTCGGGAAACGGTGATATCCATGGTCCCGATGTGTGGCTGGTCGCATTTGTTCCCTTTACTGATAATTGTATCGGCAAGGAGAATCGTTCCCGCGCACGTGCCGAATACGGGGAGTCCTTCCGTTATTCTTTTACGCAACGGCTCGAGAAGCGAGAACCGAACCAGGAGTTTGCCGATTGTCGTGCTTTCACCGCCCGGAATAATGAGGCCCGAAATTCGATCGAGGTCACTGCTATTTCTGACCTCTGTGGTCCGTGCCCCGGCTTTTTCTATGCTTGTCGCATGTTTCGCCACATCCCCCTGAAGGGCAAGAATACCGATCGTTTTCAATTGATACCGTCTCGACCTGTGTTACCAGCCGCGTAAAGCAAGCCGTTGCTTTTCATCGAGTTGTTTCAGATCGATGCCGGGCATCGGCTCTCCAAGGCCTTCCGATATTTCGGCAAGCGCTTCCGGATTATTGTAGTGGGTGGCCGCGCTGACGATCGCCTTTGCACGTACGGCAGGGTCGGCCGATTTGAAGATACCCGAACCGACAAAGACCGCTTCGGCGCCAAGCTGCATCATCAATGCGGCATCGGCAGGTGTCGCGATACCGCCCGCGGAAAAATTGGGCACCGGGAGTTTGCCCATTTTCGCCACCTCGACGACAAGCTCGTAGGGGGCGCCGAGATTTTTCGCTTCCGTCATGAGTTCCTCAAATGCAAGGCTCTGAAGGCGTCGAATACCGTCCATGACCGCGCGCATGTGCCGTACCGCTTCGACGACATTACCGGATCCCGCTTCACCTTTTGTTCTTATCATTGCCGCACCTTCGCCGATCCTGCGAAGGGCCTCTCCCAGGTCGCGGCACCCGCAGACAAAAGGAACCTTAAAGTCGTGTTTGTTGACATGATACATCTCATCCGCAGGCGTCAATACTTCACTCTCGTCGATAAAATCAACGCCGAGCGCCTGGAGAATCTGGGCTTCCGCAAAATGACCGATTCTGCACTTGGCCATCACCGGAATGGAAACACATTCCTGTATTTCTTTTATTTTTAAAGGATCCGCCATCCTTGCAACGCCGCCCTGAACACGTATATCCGCTGGAACCCGTTCCAATGCCATCACTGCGACGGCACCCGCTTCTTCTGCTATCCTGGCCTGTTCGGCAGAGGTGACATCCATAATAACCCCGCCCTTGAGCATTTCGGCAAGCCCCACTTTGTTTCTGAATGTCGATTTTTGTCTTTCACTCCATGATGCTTCACTCATAGAGCATCACCGCCTTTCTTTAAAAATGAATGAAATATAATAAACTCTTTTTACGGTTCTACACTAAATCAGAAACGGCGAAAAGTCAATAGACGAAAGGATATCGGGCTTCAACACGATGAATAGACTTGACTATATAGAGAAAAGGTTTATAATCCTAGGAAAATTTATATCAGGATGACTATATGGGTGAACCGGTACTTGTCGCATTACTGTTTGCGGACAGAGTTATTGAAGAGATAAATCACAAAAAAGGGATCATCGGGACATTCAGCCGATTTTATTCGGAGCGGTTCCCTGTGGCGTTTCCTCCGTGGTTTGTCTATGCCGCGGTAACAAACCTCGATGGTGAGAATGATTTTTCTCTCAACCTTTTTTACGAAGAAAAGCAACAGGTCATATTTGCCCGGAACGGAAAATTCAAGGTTGAAAATTCAGGGAGTGTCGTGGAACTCATTTTCCCGATTATCGGCGCTGTTTTCCCGCAGGAAGGGGTCTATTCGCTTACCTTCAATGTCGACGGCACCCCCGTCGGTGCACGGATACTGGAAGTCTTCAAACCGCCGGAAAGACGGCCTCCGGAGTCACAACCGCCGGGGTAACGCCTGAAAGCGACTAAATACGTATCATGCATGTAATGACGAACGAACAGTTTAAGACCAACCTGGAACGGATTGAGGAAAGGATCGCCGCCGGCTGTCGGCGTACCGGAAGAAATCGGGATGACATCCGGCTTATGGCCGTCACCAAGTCTTTTCCGGTATCGGATGTGGAAATCGCGCTTTCATGCGGGGTCAAGCTGTTCGGTGAAAACAGGGTTCAGGAGGCGGCATTCAAATATCGGGGGCTTTTACAACGATGCGAACTTCATCTTGTCGGTCATCTCCAGAGGAACAAGGCCCAAAAAGCGGCAGAGTTTTTTTCCTGCATCCAGTCAATCGATAAACACGAGACGGCGGAAGTGCTAAACGGCCATCTGAAGAAACTCGGTACGAAGATCGATATCCTTATTGAAGTAAATACTTCAGAGGAAAAAACAAAATTCGGTGTCACAAAGACGGACGATTATTTCCGGCTTGTCGACCGTGTGCTCGCACTCGAATATCTCGATCTTCGCGGGCTTATGACCGTCGGTCCAATGACATCGGAGGAAAAGAAAATACGCACCGCTTTTTCATCGCTAAAAAGCCTGCAGGAAAAAACCCTTGGCAGGTATCCCGATCTCGACATGCGCGTTCTTTCGATGGGAATGTCTTCAGATTATGAGATCGCGGTGGAAGAAGGGGCGACACTCCTTAGAATCGGGACTGCACTTTTCGGAGAAAGGCGGTGAGGATCATGAAAAAGAAGCGGATCATATGTCTTGCTGTTTTGTTGTTATCTGTCGTCGTGTGTTATTCCCAGGAATCACAGGGGGCAGGGGAAAATAAGGCTGAAACCTACGCTCCATATCTTGACGAGGAGTTCCCGCAGTGGTTAAAGGATGTCCGCCGCGCGGAGATTATATTAATCGGTTCCATCCCCTTCACAATGTTTCTGGCGATCGAGGCCTATGATTTCTACCGGTTTTTTTCAAGCGATATGAATCCGGTCAATTACCCCTGGCCTCTTCGCTCTCCGCTGGAAGCGGATTATACAATAGAAGAAAAAGCGATTATTGTCGTTACCGCACTCTCGATATCTCTCTGTATCGCGGTGATCGATTATCTGATCGTTTGTTCGCAGCGGGAAAGCAAGCGGAAAAAAGCACATCCAAAATGAATCATATCCGCCATATAATAGAAGATCCGGCGGCATCGGGCATGAGAATCGACCGCTATATTTCCGTAAAATTGAACCTCTTTTCGCGGAGTCAGGGTAAATCAAGGATAACGAGTGTCCTCCTTAACGGCAAGGAGGCAAAACCGGGAAAAAAAGTAACGGCCGGTGACGTACTCGAACTCTACTATAGCGATCCGGAACCTCCGGAACTTGTCCCCGAAGCGATACCGCTTTCGATCGTCTATGAAGATGAAAACGTGATCGTCGTCGATAAACCTCAGGGCATGGTCGTGCATCCGGGTTGCGGCAATCCGAACCACACCCTGGTCAATGCCCTCCTTTTTCACTGCCGGGCGATGGCCGGGGCTTTTTACCTCGATAACCTGAGGCCGGGGATCGTTCACCGGCTTGACAAGGATACTTCGGGGCTTATCATCGTCGCAAAGAATCCCTCCTCCCACGAGTTTCTCGCGCGGCAGTTTCGCGAATCGAGGGTAAAAAAATACTACTATGCGATTTCATCCGGCCAACCGCCGGAACAACGCGGTGTGATCGAGACCCATATCGTAAGGGATAGCCTCAACAGGAAGTGTTTCAAGGTATCGGAATCATCCGGAAAGCGCGCCGTCACCAGGTACAGGCTTCATAAAACATCAGGTCATTACAGTGTCATCCTCCTGCATCCCCGGACGGGGAGAACACATCAGCTTCGTGTGCATTTGAAACATATCGCCTCTCCGATTCTCGGGGATCCGCTTTACGGCAGGCGCGACAGGCGTTTCCCGGATGCCACTCTCATGCTGCATGCCTATAAACTCGTTATCCGTTTGCCGGCCGGGAAAGGAAGCCGTGAGTTTATATCGCCGCTTCCGGAGCGTTTTAAGGACATCCTTGAAAAACTGGGATTATTAAAGGCGTGAGGTTAAGTTATCTTTAGATCGTTTCAGCGAAATCGGGATTGTATTTTTTCTCGATACTCAGTTTTGTCGGGGGTCCGTGTCCCGGAAAGATGAAGTAATCGTCTTCGAGGCAGAGGATTTTTTCTTTAATCGATGAAAGAATGAGTCCGCGCGCGAATCCGTCCGATACCGGGCCGATTGATCCGGCGAGAAGCGTGTCGCCGGTAAAGAGGAACTTGTCGAATTTATAGGTGACGGAATCCCCTGAGTGTCCCGGTGTTTCAAGTACTTCAAAGACGAATTTGCCGCATTTGATTTTCGTAAAATCTCTCACTTTGATCGTTTTATAATCGAGAATCGAATGCCGGTAGCTGAACAGTTTCGCGTTGTAAATTTTAAAGATCGTCTTGATCCCGTGGATGTGGGCTTCATGTGCGTGGGTGATGAGGATATATCTGATATAGAGTTTGTTGCCCTCGATGATCGAAAGCATATCGGTATCGAATAATCCGGGATCGATGATGACCGCCTCACCCCCGTCTTCAGGACCGATCACATACGAGTTTGAAAGGGTTGTCGCATAAAAGTGACTATGAAATATCATATGTTACCGTATTTTTCCTTTTCGTCACCGAATGGTTATGGAACCGCTTTCCGGGACAATCATTTTTGCTGTACCGCCCCGTCAAAATATGCTTCCTCTATGTTCGAATATTTGAAGTTCGTGTTTTTCAGCGTGGATTTCTTGAAGAAGGTTCGTTTGAGATTGCAGTCTTCGAGATCTACCTGATTGAGACATGCCATGGTAAACCGCGATGAATAGAGATCCGAATCATTGAAGCAGATATTTTTTCCGTTTATACCGATAAAATTACATCGCAGGACTTCACTGTTTCTGAAATTGCAATCCGTTATTTCCGATCCCGCGAAAACGCTGTCCATAATATCCGCTTCCCCGAAATCGCAATTGCTGAAAAAAGCGTAGTCAAAAAAAACGATGCGAATCATCGAACGGGTGAAATTGACATTGGTAAACCGCGCGCCGCTGAAATTACAGAAGAACAATTCCTTTGACGAAAGATCGATATCATTCAAGACGACACCTGAAAGTTCGAGGTTTTTTATAATCTTGTTCTCAAGAAGGTATTGTCTCAACCCCTCGTAATACGCTTCAGGGTTTTCGAGATGTTTTTGGCATGTGTCGGCGTTAAAAACAGTCTTCTCTGAACAGTTTTCCTTGCTACAGATCGCTGCCGGATACATGTGTCTATTGTAACTTTTTTTTCAATAATTAACAAGCAAGTTATTGAATGATTTACTTTTTATTTATATTATTTTCACATGTACCGGTGCTATTACTGTAAAAGTATCTTTGAAGAAGATATTGAAGTATTTCGCTCGACAACATGTTCCGGTTGCGGAAGGGATGTCAAGGTATGCATGAACTGCAGGTTTTACAGTCCGGGTGCATATTGGGATTGCAGGGAAACAATCGACGAGCAGGTTATTGAAAAAGATAAAGCGAATTTCTGTGCATATTTTGAATTAAAAGAGGTGGAGGGCACGGGGGAGGGAAAAACGCAACAGGATAAGGCAAAGGATCAGTTCAAGAAGCTGTTTGGAAATGGCGAATAAGCAAAAACCGATTCTGATATTTGATTCCGGAGTGGGCGGGCTTCCATATCTGGAACGTGCGCGCATGAAACTTCCGAATGAACGCTTTGCCTATCTGGCGGATACACGCCATTTCCCTTACGGGGAAAAATCCGAAGATCAAATAAAGAAAGCGGTTATCGATGCCGTTGCCGCAGCTATCGCACTGATCGACCCGAAGTGCGCGGTCGTCGCCTGCAATACCGCTTCGGTTGTCGCACTCGGGGAACTCCGTAAGCGCTTTTCCATACCGTTTATCGGTGTCGTTCCCGCCGTCAAGCCGGCAGCTTTTACTTCGCAAAAGAGGACGATCGGGGTATTGGCCACGCAGCAGACAGTCAATAACCCGTACCTGCATAATCTGATAAAAGAATTCGCTTCAGGGTGTGATGTGGCTATTGTTCCGGCCGGTCGCGTCACGGAACTTGTCGAATACGAGTTTTTCACTGCAGCGGAAGATGAAAAGCTGGATGTTTTGCAGGCCGTCGTGAAAGATATACTGAAGCGGGGGATCGATTCCGTTGTCCTCGCCTGTACGCATTTTCTTTTACTGGAAAAAGAGTTTAAAAGTGTTCTCGGCGACAGGGTGACCCTCATCGATTCCCGTGAAGGGGTGGCAAATCAGCTCGTCAGGGTTCTCGATGCTTCCGGCCTTCGGTCGGAAAAGAGGGACGGGGAAGACGCCTTTTATCATACGGGCGGGCCGGATAAAGACGAGGCGGGGGAGCAGTACTTCCTCTTTGCGAAAGCATACGAGCTTGTCTTTGCCGGTGCTTTACGAATGGATTATTGATTAATATGGAATACCTGAATGGGACGGTCCTTTACGGCATCAACAATATCTATACGGTCCTTGCCGGTAACAGGGAACTCCGGTGCAGAATAAAGGGAAAAATACTGGAGGAGGAAGGCCGGTATTACAATCCGATCGCATCCGGGGACAGGGTCGTTGTCATGGAAGACCCTATTTCCGACAGTATGGGCTGGATTGTCGAACGCGGGGAGAGGGACAACGGATTCTACCGCTTTAACAGGAAGAAAAAACTACCCCAGGTGATCGCATCCAATATCGATTGTATTATGGCGGTATGCTGCGATCACAGACCGCCGTTCAGACCGCGGTTTATCGACCGCATAATCATCGCCGCACAGATCGAAGGAATCGATGTCGTCATCCTGGCGAACAAATGCGATCTCGGTTTTTCGGAAATGACAAAAGAACGGCTTGACGAATACGGCAGAATCGGGTACCGGGTCATTCACTGTTCCGCTATAACCGGAAAAGGAGTCAATGACATTACCGGAATCATGGAAGGAAAATTAACCGTCTTTATCGGCCAGTCGGGGGTGGGAAAATCATCGCTTTTAAACCGGATCGAACCGGATCTGGGACTCAAAATCGGGGCGGTCTCCTCGAAATACGACAGGGGTGTTCATACGACACGTTTTTCACTTATGATGAGGCTTTCCTCGGGTGCCCGGGTAATCGATACACCCGGAATACGGGAGTTTTTTCTTTATAACCTCAAGCCGGAGGAATTGAAATATTATTTTCCCGAGTTTAATGTACCGCAGCAACAGTGCGGCTATTCAACCTGCCTTCATATTGCCGAACCGGATTGCATGGTTAAAAAGCATGTCGAAGAAGGGAAAATTCTTGGTGACAGGTATGAAAGCTATGTGAGGATATTCGAAAGCCTGAAAGAAATGGAAGGGAATATTCATGGATAGTCATACGCTGGCCCTGCTTCAATTCGACCGTATTATTGCCGAGTTAAAAGAATACGCTGTAAGCGATGGAGGAAGAAGACTTTTAGACGGTCAGGTTATCAGTAAAGACAAACCGGTAATTGCAGAGGCCCTTAACGCACAGACGGCTTTCCGAAAAGCCCTGCAATCCGGTGAAGTATTGGGGGGAATCGATTTTCCGGATATCACCCCGCTGTTCAGACGGCTCTCAAAGGAGGGGGCTTTTTTAGAACCCGAAGAACTCGGATCGATTGGTGTTTATATTGAATCGGCCTCGAAGCTGAGGGGGGTTATCGGCAGGCTGTGTGACGATCCCCTTCTGAAGACGCTTTCGGACAATATTCCCGATCTATCCGGGGCGGCTGCATGTATCTTTGCCGTTATCGAAAGGAATGGTGAAATAAATGAGGAGAAGATCCCGGAGTTGAAGGCGATAAAACGAAAACTCTCAGGGCTTTCCTCGGAGATCGACCGGCTCATTAAAGGCTATATTGACAATCCTTCATACGCCGCGTACTGGCAGTCGGATATGCCGACGTTACGAGACGGGCGGGCGGTGCTTCCCATGAAAGCCAATTTCAAGGGAAGGATAAAAGGGGTCGTGCATGAAGTCTCGACAAGCGGGGCAACGGTCTTTCTCGAGCCGTTTGATGTTGTCGAGAAAAACAACCAGGTAAAACAGGGGGAAAACGAATTCAGAAGACATCTGATCGCGGTGTTGAAGGATCTGACGCGGCGTGTTTCCGGGGAACTGGATTCACTCCTCTCGATGGAAAAAACCGTTTCCCGCATCGATACGATCTACGCCAGATCACGCTACGCGATAATCCACCAATGCAATCCCGCCGAATTGTCGGATACAACACTCGATCTCCGTAATGCCAGGCATCCCCTCCTTGGTCCGGAAGTCGTGCCCACCACCATAACGATAAACGATACCTCCCGGGTTCTCATCATCACCGGCCCGAATACCGGGGGAAAGACCGTCACGCTCAAGACCGTCGGTCTTCTTTCCGCGATGACCCAGTTCGGTATGGAAATCCCTGCTGACGAAGGAAGCGTTCTTCCCGTTTTCGATTCGATCTATGCCGATATCGGCGACGAACAGTCGCTGGAACAATCCCTCTCGACATTTTCCGGCCACATCGTCAACCTCTCGAGGATTATCGGAGGAAGCAGCGGGGAATCGCTTGTTCTTCTCGACGAACTCGGGGCCGGAACCGATCCGGAAGAGGGGGTCGCGATCGCGATGGCGATTCTGGATCATTTTATCGAGAAGGGAAGTATGGTGATTTCGACGACCCATCACGGAATTCTCAAAAATTACGGTTATACGAGGGATTCGGTTGAAAATGCCGCCATGGAGTTCGATACCGAGACACTCACCCCGCGCTACCGCCTTATCATGGGAGTGCCGGGTGAAAGCTACGCGCTGACGATTGCCGGAAGACACGGCATCCCGTCGGAAATCATCGACCATGCCAAGCGCTACCTTTCTGATGAACGGACGGATATATCCCGCCTGATCCGAAAGCTTTCGGAAAAGCAGCGGGAATTGCTGCAGGAAGAAATGAACCAGCGGGTCAGGGAGAAAGCGCTGCTCGAAGAGAAACGCCGGGCCGATCTGAAGGAACTCAGACTCAGACAGAAGGAATATGAACTCAGAAAACACGGTATCAGGGAACTGAGGGATTTTTTCCTTAAAAGCAGAAAGGAACTCGAGAAATTCGTACTGGAATTACGGGAAGGAGAGGTGACAAAGGACAAGGTCTCGCAACTGAAAGACCGGCTACGCGGTATCGAGAAAAAGGTACGTGCGGAGGAACGATTGCTGCAAGAGCAGTTCGAGGGAATTGTCGAAAGATCGGCGATACCGGTACAGACGGGGATGACCGTTCGTATCAAAAATACCGGAAAAATCGGGAAGGTGATCCGCAAGGTAAAAGGCGGCAGATGGATTGTCGAAACTCCGACCATGAAGGTGACCCTTTCCGCCCATGAAATAGAAGCGGCCGGCGAAGAGACGGACAAAAATGAGGGGGTGGTGACGACGATGACTCACGGGTTGTCCGGCGATCCCGTTCTCCAGATGGATCTCAGGGGATATCGGCTCGAGGACGCCCTCAGGCAGATCGAAAAGCAGATCGACGGTGCGATCATCCGGGGCCTCCGGGAATTCAGCATCATACACGGGAAGGGGGACGGGATCCTCCAGCAGGGAGTACACCGGTATCTGAAAAAGTGCCCGGTGGTTTCCGATTATCATTTTTCCCGGCCGGAAGAGGGGGGATTCGGAAAGACCATCGTGATTCTCGAGGTGTGATGACGTTAAGGAATAGCCACATGCGGCGCCGAACGAACGTGAAAGCACCGAGTATTTTCCGTTAAATTCATCCGGCACTCGCGTATCAAAATAATCCTTGCGGAGTGATGCTGATATGGGTTACAATAGAGAAGGATAATACCGATGAAAACGGACAAAACACTTGAAGGATTCACGATTCTCATCGTCGATCATTCGATTGCCGCACGCGGACTGTTTTCCAGATATATCGTCAGGGCGGGCGGCAAGGCGATAGCGGTACTCGACGGGAATGAAGGCCTCAAGCTGCTCGGGGAAGAGCATATCGATCTTCTTGTTACCGATATCGATGTACCCGGAATCAATGGATTCGAGTTGATCGCACGGCTGAAAGAGTCGAATATCAACATTCCGCATATCATCATGACGACTGCGGATATCGACAGTTATATCAACCTCGCGATCGAAAAGGACATCGGAAACATCATCACCAAAGAGATTAACGAGGTCGAGTTCATAAGAACATGCAGAAACCTGATTACGGGAGAGAACATATTCGGTCTGAAGCATTATATCCCGGAGGCAAAAAAACTCGTCACCGAACATATCAACAATACCGTACAAATAAAGTCGATTATTCAAAAGATAGTCGATTATGCCCTGAAGCACGGCATGCCCGGGGAAAATAAAACCTACCTCGCGATAATCCTCGACGAGATCATATCGAACTCCGTTTATCACGCCCACGGCCACACACAGGCGAAACTCGAACACAGGGCCGTCGAACTGCAGGCCAACGAGATCGTCGAGGTATGTTACGGCTATAACAACTATCATCTGGGGATATCAGTTACCGATTTTCGCGGAACCCTGACAAAAAAAAAGATACTCATGTCGTTTAAAAACGTGATCGATCAGAAAAAGCTTATCGAAAGTTCAAAGGATCTTCTCGAGATCGATATTGTCGATACCATCCCGACATCGGGGCGCGGCCTTCAGATGATACGGCTCATGTCGAACGATTATTATTTCAACATCAAGCCCGATGTCATGACCCAGGTCATCGTCATGGTCAATATTTCAAAAAAAGCGATCACCTACCACAACAGCTCGATCAAGATCAACGAGTTGTGGTAGGTCCTTCGAGACCTTCGCACTCCGTGTTTCCCGAAGTCCTTCGTGTTAACAAATTCTTTCATATTCACGGCACATACAGCCCGGCCGCTTCGAGTTGTTCCAGAACGATGGCGGTGCGTTTCGGAAAAAACTCTTCGAGTATCTGCTTTACCGCCCACACCCAGTTTTCTTTTGTCATGGGCTTGTTCCGTTTCCCGTCGCCCCATCGGGCGGATTCGGCGATGATCGCAAGATCGATCCGGTTCATTCTTTTTTTGAAACGGGCGAGGTTGTTTTCATACGTAAGCGCCCCATCGCCTGAAAAATGTTTTTTGACCCGTTCGTCGAAGCGTTTTCTGTAACGGGGGCTTTTTACCAGGGCGTTGTGAAGGTCCTGTGGGGTGAATTTTTCGAACCGCGGGAAACTTCTTATAAGATCGACCCGGTTTTCATACAGCCCTGTTCCGACGGCAACCGGATCGACAAAAAGACAGTGTTCCGCATCGTGAACCAGAAAGAAAAACCCCCTGTCGTTGTCTGTTCTGTTATATATAGCATAGAAATTGTTCGGGTCGCGGTCGCCGCGGAATTTACAGAGGGGGCAGTCGAAGTTTCCCGTATAAAAAACGATGATCATGAAATCGATCAGATTATCGATGTCGACAAGCACCGCCTTATCGGACTCACGTTTTCCCTCGCCGTTTCTGCCTTCAAGACGAAAGTATGCTTCATCGGAGGCAAATCCGGCCCGAGCGAGATCGTATACGCTTCGCCAGGCTTCCGTGGTACCGTCGGTCGCCTCTGTTTTATACATATTCCATCGTTCACCGACATCGACCTTGATGACGTCATAATCGTCTACCGAACCACCGAAATACGCGGCCGCGTACCTGGCATCGGGCCTTTCCTGTGTCTGGTACAATCCCCAGTAACAACCGTTGAGAAAAAGGTGATAATATTCGCTTCGCGTATACGGCTGTCCCATATCACCCTGCAGATCTCGTGAAAATATATCACGCAGCATGGTATTGTAAAACGCGGTATCGTATTTGTTGGCCCAGGAATAGTTCTGTGATGTCCTGAGATCGATTTTGTCAAAGCTTTCCACCCCTTCGTCGCCAAAGAGGGGATAATCGAGTTTACCCTTGCCGTATTCTTTTCTGAAAAACAGCCGGAACGAGTGTTTCAGAAAGTCCTTGTGCCTGCTCCATCCCCCGCGAATCCGTATACCGGCGTTGATCTGAAACCCCACTTCCTCATCGATAAGCTCGAGCGAGCCGGCCCGTTCCCATTCCCTTCCATGATATTCGGGGTTTGTATAAATCCCTGTTTTTCTGTCGAAAAAATTTTCATGCCCGGAAACAAGGGAGAGAATCGGTATCTGCCTGAAGGCGGGAAAGAGGTCTTCTTTGTATTCCTGTTGAGTGTAAATTTCCGGATCGAGTCCGTAATCGAATTGCTGATATACTTTCGAGTATTTGTTCTGTTCCGGCCACAATTTTCCGGGCTGTTTTTCGTTGGGAGACAACGAGGCGATGTCGTTCAGGAAGAGGTATGAATGTGTCACCGATTCGCTGGGATTATACCCTTCCGCGCAGGCTGATGCGCGGAGAATCACGGCGGGAAGGGTTCCGTTCGGATTGCGATACGGGTCGATACGGATGACGGCCGGTGAGGGGAGGGTGATTGCACCGGTTGCTTCAAGCGGGTCCGAGCAGTCGAGGGTATAGGAAATGAAAGCTCCCGGCGTATCCGAAGACACACTGACCGAAAAAGCGGACTCGTAAATGCCGTGTGTAACACTGAAGACCGGTTTCCGTGTATCTTCCTCATAGACAGGAACTGGCCGGTTTTCTCTGATAACCGCCGCACCGGGATTCACGCAGGAGAAGGAAAGCACATTGAGGAAGACCCCCGATATAAGCGCGGTGACCGGTAATGATATTTCGGGTTTTTTCATAGGATCCCTTTTTTGATCGTGGTAATACGCCACGGTGAAGATCACCGTAACGGGCTTTTCTGTTATTGAATATATCGCAAAGAAAAAAAGGCGGCAATGTGCTCGATATCCCCCGGCTTCATTTTTCTCCTCCGGGAGATGCCGCGATGGCTTTTTTCAACCGATTGCGTTGATACGTTCCGCGCATCGCGTTAAGCAGGAACACTCACTCATTTTCTTTCTATTCCGATAATCGTCACATCGTCCAAGATGATATTGTTACTGAACCCGGCAGCCTCTTTGTACAACCCTTCACAGAGAACGTTTACCGGAAGTTGCCGGTTCTTTACGAGAAGCTTTTCTATTTTTTCAACACCGAGACGCCGGTTATCCTGATTCTGTACTTCCACGAGTCCGTCGGTAAAGGCGATTATTTTCTCTCCTTTTTGTAATTCAATCCTCGACTCCTCGATATTGACCATATCATTGTCCACAAGGCCCATAAACACGATATTACCATTGATCAGACGGTCGACTTTCCCCGTTGTCCGGTAATGAAGCAGTGGTGTTTCAAAAGCGCCTGAAAAGGTTATCGATGCGGTCTTTTCGTTTAATACAAGATAGCTGCCTGCCGCGAAGCTGCCTCCCGGGAACTGTCTGACAAGCATCGAATTGAGTGTCTTCACCGTTTTCTGGGCCGATATCCGCTCTTTCAGGTTCATCGCGGTCTTGAATGCATTGGCGAGGGTAAACGAGAGAAGTGCCGCCTGTATCCCGTGTCCGCAGATATCCCCGATAAAAATACCGATAAAATCCGGATCGAGACGAATAACGGAAAAAAAATCACCGCCGATAATTTCGCTTTGCCGCGATAAGACATATATGGAAAATGTATCCGATTTCTCGATTTTATCTGGGAAAATCTCTTTCTGGAGTTTTCTTGCCATCTTGATTTCTTCTTCGAGTTTTTTATTGCGCTGGCTTAATTTATTCATCAGGTCCTTGTTTTTGGTTTTCAAATCATGGTAGGCAAAGCAGCGATTGAACACATGTAACATCTCGTCCTTTACCTTGTCGACTTCCGCCTTGACGATATAATCATCCGCATTCCGCATAAGAGAAATAACGATATTTCTGTCCGTTTGATCACTCAGCATAATGACAATAACATCCGGAAAAAGCCTTTTTAAATGATGCAGGACTTCTTCGCCGTTCATTTCAGGCATATTGTAATCAAGCAGCACCAGATCGATATGTTTTTCCGTGAATAAATCGATGGCGGCTTTTCCGTTATTGACTTGATATATATTTTTAAATCCCGCCTGCGAGAGTACCGTAGAGATAAGCTGGCGTACTATGGAAGAATCATCGACGATCAGGATATGCTTTTCAAAATATATTTCTTTCTCCATACTATTAAATCTTAGTGAAAAATAGTTTCATTGCAATAAAAAATGCCTGTTTTGACGTATAAACCACTCGGAATAGTATCGTTTTTCGTGTTGTATAAAGATACCGATTATCAAAATCGGCGCATATCGGCCGTCCGGAAAATCAGCGCAGTGATTGAAAGAAATCGGCCGTGGAATTTATTTTAAAAAGGCATTATATTGATGTAATGAAAGGGAAATTATAATAAGGCGGGAACAGGTATGACCGATACTGTATGGAAACGGACAATGTATGTCTGTGTGATGCTGATGCTTTTTTGTGTCAACCTCGCGGCTTTAGAAAAGAAAGAATTTCTCGATGCAATTCAAGTATATGAAACCAGGGCGTTCGAGGATTGTGTTTCTATCGAATTTTACGAGCACGGCAGTGTCTTTATAAAAACCGGAGGAAAGCTCGTCACTCATTATACGATTAAAAAACGCTATATATATGATTTTACAGAGAAAAAGATATACTCGAAGGTGATTGAGTTCGACCTTATAGCGGGAAAAAACAGGGACGGGATATCGGCAGGTGATGAAAAGAAGGAAACGTTAAAACGGCTTTATGAACTCAATCGTTTCTTTTCCATGAACTGGAAAACCTCATCGATCGACGAAAAAGAGGGAACGATCGATTTTACCGCGACCGAATGGTTTGTCGATTTCGAGTGCCATATGAACTATGATCCTGCCACGCATTTCCCCACCGGCATCACTATTCTGACAAACAAAGGCTTGATGGAAATGAGTATGGCTTTCTCGGAGCACGAAAGCTTTTATCTTCTCGATTCCTTTATTTCAAGAGGAACCTATAATTTCCTTTTTCAAGATCACATGGTCGATATCGACATGAAACGGGATGGATACAGGATAATCACCAGGGAAGATGTTTCGGGGCAGTAATCCCATTGAGGTGTCGTCCCGTATCAGCGTTTTCGGGATGCCGTGGCATCTTCAGAAAGCCAGAATTTCCACCAGAGGGATTTATAGTGTTTGCAATTTCCGTTCGCATTCTTGTCTGTTTTTTTTCTGCAATAATTCCCCGTATTCGTGAACCTGTCCTCATAGGTACAGAAAAGGGAGCCGTAGAAGCCCCTGTAAGCGCAGTTTTTACAATATACATTCATGGCCGGGATCTGCCTCGATGACATTTCATGGCGGGATATGCCCTTTCTGTTTTTCGATCGTTTGAGTTTCATTTATTATTTCGGCAGGAGGAGGCCATAAATTTTAACGGCATCGACCTTTATGTGAAAATACGGGGTAAATTATGCCAAAAAGCCTGTTTATTATAGTCCGGAATCGTGTTATACTCATCCAGGTAAGGTAGAATAGAGAATATCGATACAGCATTATCGTATTCAAGAGGAGAACATGAAGGCCTTCGGATTTATCTGTTTGATTCTCATTATATCGGTTTTTTACTCCTGTTATTTCGAGTCGGGAACCGCCGCCGAAGCCCTCCTTCTTGTCGGCCACACCGAATGTGACCTTTCGACAATCGCTGATGCCGAGATCGCGAAAGCCAGGCGAGTCCTCCATATCGCCTATCAGCATACCTCGCACGGAAGCCAGCTCGTCACCGGCATGAGGTGCCTTGCAGCATACCCCGATTTCAAAGACAGGTACCGCTTCAGTGAATTTCATGATTCGTCATCACTTCACCTATATGATTACGGTATACCCGGATGCGCGGATTTAAGCCAGGGGGACAGCGAGGATGAAAACGGTGACACACCATGGGTCGCAGCAACCCGCGGTCTTCTCGATGATCCGTCAAATTCGCACATCAATGTCATCGTATGGTCGTGGTGCAGTATTTCAGGCCACAACGCCGAACGGTATGTCGTCAACATGGAAAAACTCATTGCCGGATACCCGGGGGTCGTTTTCGTGTTCATGACCGGCCACGCGCAGGGACAATCGGAAAACATGACACCAGACAGTGTTCATTACAATAATGAATACATCAGAAACCACTGCCTCGCCAATAACAGGGTTCTCTACGATTTTGCCGATATCGAAGCCTACGACCCCGACGGCGACTATTTCTGGGACAGGGCCATGTACGATAATCTATACTACAACGGGGGAAACTGGGCCGTGGAATGGATAGCGGAAAATCCGGATTCCGAACTCGCCCGCCTTGCTGTGGGAAACGGCGTTGAGGGATACGGCGGATGCAGCGGGTGCGCCCATTCCGATACCCCCCCAGAGGCAAACCTCAACTGCATTCTCAAGGCTCAGGCCGCATGGCTCCTCTGGGTATCAATCGCGAAACGGTATTTTTAATAGCTGCCTTTGAGGAAAATCTTGAAAAATAAATACAAAAAGAAGAGGAAGTACAAAACAGCGTAATCACAATGGAACCATCGATTTTAACGGGAATTTTGGAGATAATTTATAAACTGGTGATAATCTCTTATATCTGCCGGGTTACTGATATTAGTTCATGTTCAAAGTGTTAAAACGCTTATAAAAAGGAAATAATTATCACGAGACCTTGACCTCCCGGAATCGATCTATGGAATTCTCCATTGCTATTATCTTTTCCCGGCATCCTGATTTCCTTATTATCATGTTCCTGTTGAATAAATTATTTTATAATATTTCTCTCGTATTGCTGGCAGAGAAATGGTTTTTATTAATTTCTTTGCGTGCTTTGCGTACTCTATGAAAACATTTTTGTTCCTCCTTGAATTATAAAAACTTTTTACATAGAAAGATTCTATCAGATTTTTCCTCTCTTTCAGAAAAAATCAATGCGGTAGGTACTTTTTAAGCGTTATATAATGTATGAGAATAATTATTCAAGGAGTGTCTCGTGATAGAATCCGATCCGCATGAATTCCATTTTATCATTACTGATATTATGCGAGAAAAGCTGCGTAACCTGAAATCATTCGGTTCAAGGCGTACGTTATCAGGAGTCATTGTCGGGATTATGTCTCTTGTTGATCCATTGATTATAAGGGAACATCAATGGGGAAGGCAGCGAATGAGCCGATATCAACCGGTATCGAACCATCCCGATGAACGCCGGGAACATGTGCATGTGTATTTCCCGGAGGATGTTTACCGAAAGATCAAGTTACTGCATGCCGATTTAAATTGCTATAGTATCGCGCAGCTTTTGAGGTGGTTGTTGGAGTTGTTTTTAGTGATGGTGGAGAAATATGGGAAAAAAGTCATTGAAGAATTCGAGAAAAGATTTAAGCAATGGAGTAACGAGAAGAAGAGATTACAACAGTCCCTCAGGAAAAATTTACGACAATTGTTAAGGATAATTCAGCATCTACATGGACAAAATAGACTAATTTCTCTCTATACGAATCATTATTCGCCATTTTATATACTCCGACTATAAAAACATAATGTCAAACCATACCCCGCTTTCCACAAATACATCCCCCGCCAAACAAAACAGAATAATTATGCCTGACAGGTCCAATACATTCATACATTATAATACCGGGAACGACAGACTCCTGACTCAAAGACGTAATTAATTAACAAGAATTATTTCTCGTATCCTATCCGACGCCTGTATAAATATCTTCTATTTTTTCCGCAGTAACTCTTTCAGCAGATTGATAAAAAGCCTGTTCTGTTCTTCCGTACCGACCGTCACCCTGATCCCGTCCGGCATCCCGAGTACCGGTATAGGACGGATCGTTACTCCACGTTCCATAAGGGTCTGGAATGCTTCCCTGCAATCCATCCCGATACGGAGAAAGATAAAGTTGGCGGCGCTTTTCAGATACCATAATCCCATGGCATCGAATTCGCCATAGAGATATTTCTTGCCTTCATTGTTGACCGTGAGGGATTTTTTGACAAACTCGTGATCGTCCAGTGCCGCGGTCGCGGCGACCTGTGCGATCGAATTGATATTAAAGGGTTCTTTTGTTTTATGCAGATCGGCGATCACTTTTTTTCCGCCTATTCCGTACCCGATGCGAAGACCGGCAAGTCCGTACAATTTAGAAAAGGTTCTGAGGATGAGAATATTATCGCGTTCCTTAAGACGCGACAGCGTGTCGGGGAAATCCTTTTCCGTGACATATTCGACATACGCTTCATCCACGACAATGAGCACTGTCTCCGGTACGTCTTTGATGAAATCATCAAACTCCTTCCCCGTGAAGTAGGTACCGGTGGGATTATTCGGATTCGCGCAAAAGACGACCCGTGTCTTTTCGTCGATAAGTGAGGCCAAAGCCGGCAGGTGGTAGGTGAAATCTTTCATCGGTGCATAACGCATAACGCCCGCGAAAAGGGTCGTTGCAAATGTATATTCGGAAAAGGTCGCTTCCGATGTAACCGCGTTCAATCCTTCCTCGATATAAGCTCCCGCGATAAAAAGAAGTATTTCGTCCGAACCGTTTCCGATGATAAGCATGTCTTCCGTAACGCCGTAAGCGCGGGCGAGTTTTGCCTTGATCGCTTCACAATTGGAATCCGGATAAAGCCAGATTTTATCGAGGAAACGGCGGACCGATTCGATCGCCTTTGGAGAGGAACCAAGGGGATTCTCGTTCGAAGCGAGTTTGACCGCACCCTCTTTCAGTTTTCCTGCAATATAGGGAGTGATACCGGTGAGATTTTTTCTGAGTTTCATTCCGAAAGTATAGAAAAGTCGGGTTATATTGTCAATGGGGGGATGTATTCTTGTCATATCCGGCTATTTTTGCTATCATGATTTTATCAAAGGAGGAAAAGGAATGTTTAGTCTTGAAACGGCGCGTATTCTCTGGGTTCTTTCCCTGTTTATTCCCGGTCTCCACAGGTTTTACCTCGGGAAATGGGGATCGGGTTTGCTTTACCTGCTTACCGGAGGCTTTTTCCTTTTTGGAACGGTGATCGATTTTTTCAGGCTGCCGCAGATGGTCGGCGAGGCAAACCTTGCCTTTAAATACAAACAGGTATTGTATCAGAGTTCGTTCCCGGAACCGGTCAAACAGAAAAAAAAGGAATCCCTCGAACGGATAATCCTGAAGGTCGCGAAGAAAAACTCCGGATTTGTCACCCCTGCCGAAGTGGTCATCGAAAGCGATCTTACCATGGATCAGGCAAAGGAATATCTGGAGAAGCTTGCCAAAAAAGGATATGCGGAAATGCGGGTGAAAACAAACGGGGTGATCGTTTATTGTTTCCCCGAGTTTATGACAGAGACAAAATCAAGCGGATACGAGGACTTCTAAAAGACCGCCTGTACCATCCCGCTTTTTGGTAGCCTAAGGCAATTGGATCCCCGACGGCAGGAGTCTGATCGATCCGAAATGAATCGAAACGATCTTTTCCGCGGGAAAGGGGGGGGATAACACAGTCAGCTTTTTTTTCCCCGGATTAAATGATTGTAAAATACCCAGACTGATGACAAACTGATTTCTGTTGCAGAGGGCCACCAGCAGCTGATCCCATGAATCTTTTACGCTTCCATCCGGAATCATTCCATGAAAACCGATTCGACCGGTGTCAAGACTCGATAATTCGGTGTTCGTGAAATAATGACGGAATCGTTCTTCACGGTTGTGCCGGCGTTCTTCCTTCGATCGCGATCTGACAGCTTGAGAGGCGGCTATGGAGACAATACGAAAACGTCGACTGAAATTAACAAGAAGGGACTCGAGTGGAAAATCCGAAGCGAGTTCGATGATATAATCCGGGCGAATCAAATCGATCACGGTAAACTGAAACTCCCTTGCCGCGCTTCCTCTGACAAATCCCGATGAATCGATGATTAACTTCTCGACGCCGAGTTTTTCCGCTTTTTCCGCACACCGCTTTATTCCGGAAACAGTCTGAAGAAGGTGACGGGTGGGGGTGATATTCCCGATAAATCTCAGATAAAACGCATCCGGTTTGTTTAGTCCGGATACAATTTCGGCTTTCCCATAGATGCCCAGCCCGATTGTGGCCGGCGGGCCGATCGTCGATTGCCCCGGATCGCAGTCGATATATCCGATCGAAAAATGCTTTCTCAGGGACGAATAGAGGAAAGAGGCGAGGGTGGTTTTACCGGTATCGACACCGCCTATAATGTATACGCTTCCGATCGTGTGGTCGTTTTTGATTTCAGCGAGGATGTTGTCCCATGCTTTTTCCGTGATCATATTCGATTGACACCGATTATGACAGAATGACGTAAAGCATGCAAGGAATCTTCATATTCTCTTTTCATTGACATTTTCATCCCGAAAGACTATAAACGAAAGATATGTCGGTCATCGATTTCGGAATAGTGAGGTGGAACAGATGAGTATAGGCAAGGGCGGACTTCATTATGGATGGATCATTCTCATTCTGGGGATCATTGTCGTCACCGGCGCCCTTGGATTTGCGAGATTCGGGTATACGACGATACTTCCGGATATGAAATCGGGATTGGGCCTAACCAATGTCGAGGCAGGCGATATCGCATCGGGAAACATGATCGGTTATCTCGTTCTGGCGCTGACGTGCGGCATCCTCGCTTCACGATTCGGGCCGAGGGTGATGATCGGTGTCTCGTTGCTCGTTGTCGCCGCTTCCATGGCGCTGACCGGTCTCGCGGGCTCCTTCGTCATGGCGCTGGTTGCCCGTACGATCACTGGTATGGGAAGCGGGGGCGCGAATGTACCCGTTATGGGTCTCGTCTCTTCCTGGTTTCATCCGAAAAAGAGGGGACTTGCTGCCGGGATCGTGGTCAGCGGTTCGAGTTTCGGTCTTCTTGTCACGGGGAGTATCCTGCCGGGTATTCTCGATTCGGGGGTCGATGGATGGCGATATGCGTGGTATGTTCTCGCGGCCCTGACGCTGTGTATCGCCTTCATCGGTTTTATATTTCTGAGAAACTCGCCCGCGGAGAAAGGGATTACCCCCGTGGGGGCGCAGATAGTTCCGGAAGAAAAAAGACGGAAAACCTCACGGCTCGAATGGGGCCGTATCTATAAAAATCCTTCCGTCTGGCACCTGGGAATCATCTATATTCTTTTTGGTTTTTCATACATCATTTACGCCACGTTTTTTGTGCACTACCTTACCGGGGAGGCGGGTTACACAAAAGAAGCGGCAAACTGGCTTCTCGCCCTCATTCTCGGCGGCCTTAGTATCGGAAGCGGACTTATCTGGGGCATTGTCTCGGACAAGGTGGGAAGAAAATACGGGCTTGCGATCGTCTTCTTTCTCCAGTTTTTATGCTTTACGATATTCGGGATCTGGAATGAACCGGTAGGCCATATTATTTCTGCGATACTCTTTGCCCTTACGGCATGGAGTATTCCGGCAATTATGGCGGCGACAACCGGTGATGTCGTCGGATCCCAACTCGCACCTGCCGCCCTGGGCTTTATCACGCTCCTTTTCGGTATCGGTCAGTTCCTGGGGCCCGCAATGGCCGGACGGATCGCCGATGCGACCGGTTCATATTCAAAAGCATTCGTCATTGCCGGTGCGGCGGCGTTACTTGGATCGGTGTTGTCCCTTTTTATCAAGCGTCATACAGCCCGCGAAGACTGATCCTGCCGTTTTTTGATGTTGGTTTTTCTTTCCGGGATATCCAAAAAATCGAATACCCGGGAGATATATCCATTATCGAGTGACCTTCGGCAGTGGTATCGGCTAAAGCGACCTTGGTTTTCCCTCATGCAACGTATTTTCTTCCCCATGTCAAAGACGGTCTATATGAGGAAGAGTCAGTTCAATTGGCAAATTGATCTTTTTTATAGTATACTATATGGAAGAAAGTTATGTCTTCAGATCCGTTATCGAATATCGCGAGTGGGGAGAGTTGTTTTTAGATAAATACAATAACAGTCGATAATAGAAAAGGAAAGCACCATGCTTATACTATTTGAAACGATGATTCGTTCGGAATCATGAGGTGAACCCATCATACGGATTTTCGACAAAGCGTGGGTCAGCAATACTGATGGTATATGAAATCGGATGAGCGATTATGGATCGTTTTTTAACGGAAAGCACTTCCGGATGAATATATAGTGACGAGGAAACGAAGCCAGATGAGGCAAAGCCTGAAGATAGCATTAAGTTTTTTAATCTCGATCATTATTGCCGCTCTCCTGCTCTTTCTGCCATCGTCCGGTCTGTTCTTCAGGTTTGTCACGACAAATTTTTATGCTCCCAACCTCAAGGCCCAATTTGAGAAAAAGATCGAAGAGATCGCACGATTCGTTGACTCCTATCATCAGGAGAATATCGACCGTTTTTCCGATACTCTGGACAATCCGTTTATTTCAAGCGCATTTCTTCCCGAACAGAGTCAAAGTCTTTCGGACACACAGCGGAGGGAGGAGGTCTATGCAAGTCTGCAGCAACGTCTTCCGAATCTTCTCTTTGTACGGTTTTTGGAATCGAACGGCAGAAAGATACATTTCAGTACCCTTCCTTCGGATTATACGGACAGAAAGGCTTTGGGGCAGCGAATTTACTTTAACTATAATCAGGTAGAACAATCGATTGATGCCGACGGACTATTATGCACAAAAGAGGACAAATACAAGCTTGTTGTCGACGGTGACAATTCACGGTTTATTTATACGTTTCCGGTTATCGATTCCTATGATATTCTGAAAGGGACCGCTCTCTATTATGTATCAAAGGAAGGCCTTGCAGTCCGCCTGGCCTCACTAAGTGAACCCGCTTTAGGCCGGGAATTATCGCTTATCGGAGATAAGGGAATCTTGATCAACCTTCCGGAAAGCGAGCGTGAAAAAAGCAAAGAAAATATCCTCCGTATTTGGGAGAATAGATCCGGTGAGGCACCCTCCTACGGGAATCTGTTTGTTGTGACAAACGGAAAAAATATGGAATACAGGATTTTTTCTTCACCATCAAAACTCGATGGTATTGTGTCGATGATCATCCCGGAAGAACAGTTTGAAATAGGCGGATTCTATGAAGTCGTCATTGTCGTTCTTATTTGTCTCACGATTTTTCTGATCGTCTATATTCTTTTCAATATCAAACAGGATCCTCTTGTGGTGATCACGAGGAGGATAAAATACCTTCAGATTCAATTCATCAAGCAGTTTATCGATGCCCAGGAAGAAGTCGACTGGGCGAAGTGGCGGCGGGATTTGATGATGAGTGGTTCGCAATTGAAAAAGTATATTAAAAAGGGAATAGGGAAGATTAAAAAGGAGCGTCAGGAAGAAGTCGACGATCTGATTAATAAAAGCTGGGATAATATTCTTTCAATTATCGGGAAAAAGGCGGAACAAAAACCCCGGACTTCTATCGATATCGGGCGAATAGAGCAGCTCATCGAGCGGGCGCTAAAAAGCGGAAATATAGCCATTCCGGCGGAACGTGCCGTGGAACCGCCTGAAAAAATGAATGAAGATACCGAAGAAGAAGGCATCGGGGATGTTGAGGACATCTCCCCAGCCGAAGATACCCTGTCAATCGGGAAAGAAGTTGAGGCCGTCGTCGAAGATATTATCTCTTCAGGTGAAGGTAAAAAAAGCGGAGCGGGTACCGGGATTGGAGAAGTCGAAGAGATTGATGAAACCGAAGGAATCGGGGAAGCCGATGAAATCGGGGAAGCCGAAGGAATCGGGGAAGCCGATGAAATCGGGGAAGCCGATGAAATCGGGG
>JAFGHO010000047.1 GCA_016930085.1 Spirochaetales bacterium | reverse complement strand
GATCATACGGATAACACGTTTAAAAAAGGATTTACGAAATTAACATTAGGCTGGAGTGACGGCAATACATACATTCCGCTTTCTTTCAGACTACTCAGTTCTTCTAAAAAAGTATTACAACCAGTTATTTATATTGATAGAAAGTGTCCGTTGGGCGTCATTTTTAAATAGGGAGTATGGAAGGAGTATAGAAAATGAAAAAAATGATTTTTATGTTTATCTCTTTGAGTATTATATCCTGCTTGAGTATGCCAGAAGACTCTGAATATTTAGATTCAATATTTTATATTCATAATGCTTGTTCAACAGAAATAATTATTAACTCTTCAGTTATGAAACCTTCTTCAATTCATGGGTGGCAGGAGGTAAGAAGAACCGATACAATATTACCTCAAACTGTTGAGATGATGCGTAATATTAAAGCTGTTGAAAATGTTAAAATATCTTCAATTTTTAAGACTTTAGAAATCTATAAAAGTAATAAATTAATTGAAATCGATGTGTTTGATAATAACTATTGGAAAGTAGAAAAAGCTGATTATATTAAATATACATTAAAGATAACAGAAGACATGTTTTAAAAAAGACGCTCAACAGCGGCTTGCCGGCTTCGGCCGTCGTCTGCTCCAGCTTACCAGTTTATTCACCACACGCCGGATGTCACCTGTCGCTTCATTACCGGGATCGAGATTTACTGTTTTCAGTTTCGCACACAACAGATCATCACCACAAAATATATACAGCGGCAGATAACAGTAACAATCATGGTAGCCGTGAAAAAATCTTCCCTGCTGCTCCCCGTGCAACGGATCGTCTGTCGCATCGACATCGAGTATTATCTTTTGCGGCTTTTCGCCTTGTTTGCTTTCTATAAACTTCTCTATGCAATAATTGTCGATCGCTTCTTCTTCATAGAGAATCTTCTTGTATCGTGTCGGTTCACCAATATTCTCCTCCATGTACTCAACTCGATTTGCCGAATATTCTTTGCGAAAGCAATGATGTAAGGCTATGCTCGATTTTCTTCTGATTCCTATGATCGTAAAAACATTTGGCAAAATCCTCTATGAATCCGTTCTCTCTATCGATTTCTCGTAACAAAAGCCCTCCGGCTTCGGAGGTTATCGTTCCGCCATCAAATGAACCTTGAACTTTTCTGCTTCCAAGCTCTTTAAATCCCAGGAACTTTTGTATACACTCTGTTTTGTTCATATTGTCCCCTTCTTTGGTTTTAATTTCTTTTCTCATAAGTGATTATAGCAATGAAGGGGCTTTTTTGTAAAGATTAGGCTTCATATCCGGGTTAGCAATCAAAATTAAAGGATATCGGAAATTCTACTTTCATATAAAATACTTTACGAATCGTTTTCTTTGTAAGATAATCTGGTCACGGGTGGCGGAAAATAGAAAATTCCGGTATTTGCAGGGGATATCAAATATAAATTTGAATTGAGGAGAATAAAATGAAAAAGAAAGAAGTTTTCACAATCCGACTGCGAATATATCTCGTCTTCGGAATGATTCTGATGTTAGCGGGCCCGGTTTTTGCCCAAACCGATCCTGTGTGGCGGGTCGATGATCAGGGCAATATTACCGTAGATGGCAGGATATTCCGTATAAGGGGCGGAGCCTGGACCGGACTCGAAGGAAGGCAAGAGCCCTCCGACGATCCGAACAACCCGAACGGCGCCCCGATGGAGATGTATATAGGCAATTGCTGGTGGAATCCGAGCGGCCGCACCTACGAACAGGATATAACCGAGTTCAAGCAAACGGGCTTTAACCTGATCAGGTTGCCGATAGTCCCCCAAACCCTCGATCCCGAAGATCCGCAGGGCCGGGAACCGTACTTGAAAAACGATCCGGCTGTGCACATTGACAACGCCCGGCTGGCGATGGAGACGGTTATCTCGTTGTTGGATGAGGCCGGTATATACGTCCTTCTGGACCTCCATTCCTGCTCCAACTATGTCGGCTGGAAAGCCGGTCGTCTGAACGATTCCGAACCGTTTCCCAAACACTGCTGGGAACCGGACAATTATGACTACGAGTGGGGGAATGAATTGTACTGCGATTATAGCGTAGCGGAATGGCTGGATGACCTGCGTGAACTCGCGGGACTGGGGGCGGAACTCGGCGTCACCAACATTATGGGCATCGACATTTTCAACGAGCCCTGGGACTATAGCTGGGATGAGTGGCGGTCGTTGATCGATCAAGCCTACGCGGCTATCGATGAGGTGAATCCAAACATTCTGATCTTCGCCGAGGGAATCGGTTCTTCGAACGGGGATGGGGATGCCGATTCGCCGCATGGGGCGGAGGAGACGACCCCCTGCTGGGGCGAGAACCTTTACGAAGCGGCCGACAATCCGCCGTCAATGCCGAAGAACCGGCTGGTGTACTGTCCGCATACCTTCGGGCCGTCGGTGGCCGTGCAGAGGCAGTTCATGGACCCGGCCCGGCCGGAGTGCGGGGGCTTGGAAGGCGATGAGGCCGCTTCCAATCAATGCGACATCGTGATCGAACCGTACCTGCTCGAACAGGGCTGGGAAGAGCACTTCGGTTACCTGAAGGAATTGGGGTATGCCGTTGTCATCGGGGCCTTCGGCGGTAATCCCGATTGGCCCGACAAAACCGAGGAGTGTATACGGGACCGCTGGGGATGGCTTCCCGATAAAACGGTGGATTGGCAGTGGCAGAATGCTTTCGCAGACTATCTGATATCGAAAGGAATCCAGGATGCCGTCTACTGGTCGATCAACCCGGAAGAGAAACTTACCGGCGGCGTCTATCACCATGCCTATGACCCCGTCTCCAATAAAGGCGGCTGGGGTACCTGGCAAGGCATGGATTACAAGAAACTCCAATTGTTGTATAAAATATGGGATCAAGGCGGGGATCCCCCCCCACCCACACCGGTATCGACACTGACACCGGCCCCGGGGGAAAGAGGTGACGTAAACGGGGATAATGTGATCGGTATAATCGACGCCCTCCTGACGGCCCAATACTATGTGGGGCTTGATCCCGAAGGCTTCATTACCGGGAATGCTGACGTTGATTGCGACGGCAGTATCAGTATAATCGATGCCCTCATGATCGCCCGTTACTATGTGGGTTTACTGAGTTCTTTCGGCTGTTGATTATTACGTCCCCGGAATGATTTTGCTTGGGGTTGTTTGCATTCGATTGTAAAAGGCAGTTTTACCTCTGATTGAAATGGAAGAAAATTCATGAGAAATAATATAGTAACATGTATCACGTTCCTGATTATGCTGCTGATCATAACGAATTGTTCCGGAAGCATAACTATCGATGTTATATTATCAGATAATATTGTCAAGAATTGGATAGAAACGTATAAAGCAATAAAAAAGGATTTCCCGAACGATTTTATTATAAAAGAAAATAATAATGAACTGGATTATTCTGCAACTATTATTTTTGCCGGTGATGAATATATTCAAATTATAAAAAAATACAGGAAAGAAATCGATGAAGTATTGAGAATGTAGTAAAGATAACGTCGCTGAGGGCTTCGCCGCATTGTTACTTACTGGGGGTATTGTTTTCGCAATACCTGCGCCGTCACCACGCAGTCTTAAAACGTTTTGCGTAATAATCTTTCAGGAGTGCATACGATGAAAAAACCATTGACAATCACGCTATTAATTATTGTCGCAATAGTCCCGGTTATGGGTAAAGACGGGAATAATAATATGTCCGTGCTGCAATTAACGAAAGAAATTAAAATAACCGAAATAGACCATAATGTATTTATGATCACCCACAGTTTTCCCTGGCCGGGCAATTCGTTGGTGCTTGTATTGGATAAAATGAACATCGTATGGATTGATACGCCATATACACCTGAAGCGACATCCCTGGTTCTGGATTGGATTCGAAACAGGTTTGGCAACAATTATTCAATTACCGAAATAAATACGGGATTTCATATTGATAATCTGGGAGGGAACCGGGAATTAATAAAAAACGATATACCTGTATACGGCTCCGGCTTAACATGCGAACTCATCAAAACAAAAAGTGCCGCGACGATGTCGAAGATAATAGAACTGCTTAATAAACCCGAATATAAAAAATACAAAGACACTTACATGAACTTCAGATTCTATTGTCCGACAAATACTTTTGACATCAATGAAGAGCAGAAAATCATATTGGGATCGGAAGAAATAATCGTTTATTATCCCGGTCCCACGCATACCTACGACAATGTAGTCGTATACATTCCATGTAAGAATTTACTTTTCGGCGGCTGCATGATACTCGCATCCGACGCAGATAACGTCGGCTTTATAGAAGACGGCAATCTACATGAATGGGCGAATTCACTTTTACAGCTTGAAAAGCGTTTTGATCGTATCGGAATAGTTATACCCGGCCATGGGAATCCGGGAGATTCTTCGTTAATCAATCACACAAAAGAAATAGTCGTTGCTTCAGCAAGAATGACGGAAGATTGAAAAATCAACGCGTACAACATCGCATATAGGCTAAGCTTCCGACGGCCGCTTCAAGATAAAGCCGTATTTTTCCTTCACTATCGCCGAGGTAAAAAAGTAATGCAGCGGCGACGATCTGTTTCAAGGAACCATTTCGCTTGATGTTTTTGCTGTTACAACCAATTTTTCAATAATCATTAAAAACATAAAGATCCTTATTTGTAGCATATATGGTAAAATAGAGTTTTCCATTGCATTCAATCAGATTTCCCGGTATGCTGTCCGAACCGCCCGGAATAATATCGTAAAGCACCAGTTCCGTCTCATCCCAGCTGAAGAGTTCCTGTCCGCTGCTGCCATTATTTCCGAGGAAATACAGCTTGTCTTTATAAACGCCAAGGACATATACCTCTCCGTCCCCTGAAGGATTAACATCAAACGCTTTCTGTATGGGATTAGTCGTGCCGTCATGATAGTGAAGCTCATAATCCGTTGCGGTACTTCTTCCGGACAGATAAAGGTTACCGTTATAAGGCACATAACTCTTCGGATACCCCGGGTCGACGCTTGAATACACCTCAAACTCTTCGAACGGTGTCGTTGAACCGTCATACCGCCATACTTCGTAATTCGAGAATTCATCTTTCGCTGTAAAATAGAGATATGAACCGAAACCGCAGAACGAACTAGGAGAAGAATCATCTACATCGGGATCAAGATCGTATATTTCCGCCTGAGTGGTACCGTCATGATACCATAGTTCCTTGCCGTTCGATACAGATGCCTGAAAATACATTTTACCGTTCCATACATACATATAGGTGGGGCCGCTGCCGGAAGTTCCTGTTCTGATATCGATCTCCACGCAGGGATTGGTTCCGTCATAATACCAAAGCTCATAGTCCGATGAGTTGTCTTTCCTCGCTTTAAAATAAAGCCGGCTGTTATAAACGCAAAAATTAGACGGATAGCTGCTGTCTCCGACCCAGATATCCTCGACAATTGAAGCATTGATTCCGTTATAACAGTACAACTCGCTATCACCTGAGACCGTGGCGCGGAAATAAATATTACCGTTAAAAACCGTCAGGTATTCGGGGCTGCTGCTCGTACCTGCATTATCGTCCACATTCGCGACCTCATAAAAGGATGTTCCGTCAAAACAGTAAAGTTCCTCGCCGTTTGCCCCGGTTCCGTTACAGTAGATTTTATCATTCAGGCAGACCAAATACGCATTGCCGACACCGATATCGGCTACCTTGTAATACCTTTTTTCCACGGTAAAATCGAGTGTATCGGTCCTGGATGTATCCTCTTTTAATGCGGCCGTTACGGTGACCGTCACTTTGTCATCCGAGAGGGTCGGCAATGCGGCGGCCGTATACAAGCCGTCGGCATCGATGAAACCCGCGTCCTCGGGCACCGTACTCGAAACAGACCATGCGGCGGGTTTATCGGCATTAAACTGATAGGTCGTCCCGGAAATAACAGACACATTTGAGTTTGTTATACTGATTGTTGCAGGAGACTCATCCGGAGAAGGACATCCGACAAGTATTGTGCAAATTATCATAATCGCTGTGGTTTTCTTCATTAATTTCCCCTTATTAACCCAATATCAGTATATTCCAAAAACCTTATTTGAAGATAGTTTGTCTTTGAGGTAAACCACACGGAATCCATGGATACTCTTTCCGTCAATTACGTCGATCCCGGGATTGGAAGAGAAGCAGACGCCGTCGTATTCTCCGTGATTTACAAGCAACCCAGCAAAAATCATACCGATATTTCGACCGGAATACATATAACAATGCTTTTCATTTTATCCTCCTGCGACGTATGAATAAAAGTATATAATTCTTTTACGAAAAATCAATAAAATGCGAATCCATTTATCGGCCGTATACCCGCCTTCAATCCGCTATGCCCGAGCATCCCATTTTCGAAAAAGAATCGTCATGGTTGTTCGTTATGATGAAATGGAACCTTGACCTGATACGGCGCTCCGCCCCGACGAGTCGGATTTGCCACAGGAAGAAGAAGTGGAATCCGTCACGCCGCAGAAAGTGCCGATCCATTTGATTTTTATAACGGGGCAACCGTCCACTTTCCGTGGAATTTAATTGACGTATTTCTTAATCTTGACAAAGCCCGGCCCCAAGACTACAATATTTTCGGTAAAAAAAGATATTTGCGATTTATGGAGAACATGATGAAGAATAACGTATTTCCTGTTTGTCTGCCGGTGTTGATGATTGCCGCTTTCTTATGCGGTTGCTCGGGTAATGTAAAAAGTCCCGGTATTTCATTCACATCGGATAAATATAATTTCGGCACGATCCAGGAAGGAACATCCGTAAATCATACGTTCGAGTTTACCAATAATGGGACAGGGGTTCTCATTGTGCGGGAGATCCGCCCCACATGCGGCTGCACCGTCGCAGGCGCTTATGATAAGGAGGTCAAACCCGGGCAAAACGGGAAGATACCCGTAACATTGGATACAACGGGCTTCGAAGGGTATTCGGCAAAGTCGGTCATTGTGAAAACGAACATTCCGGGCAATCCCGACCATGTGCTGACCATCGAAGGGACGGTAACAATATCGGTCAGTGTGACTCCGCGGGTTCTTTCCTTCGGAAATATCGAGCGCGACAGAACCGCGCCGCTCGAAGGGAAGATAACCATAGCGAATCGTTTACCCGACCCCATCAGGATAACCGACGTCGTTAAAGCCGCCGATGATCTCACGATACCCAATGTCACGGTATCGAACGACAATGTCGAAACCGGGATAGAGACGCTGAAAGATGGTTTCGTGTACACGCTCGCCGTCACCGTACACCCCCCCTTCAAGCATGGAGAGGTGATGGGAACTATTGTGGTAAAAACCGATAGCCGGCTATTACCAGAGATCAATACACAATTCTCGTATTTCATGGAACCGATGGTCAAGGTTTTTCCCAATCCGCTCTTCGTAAGCAAGGATAACATCGCTTCAGGGGTTGAGCAGCTGATAAACGTCGAATGCGAACCGGGTCCCGACATGCGTATTGCCGGTCTTTCCGTGAATATCGACAAGGTCGGGGTGAGTCTCAAAGAAGTGGAAAGGGGAAGGAAATACGCGATTCAACTGAAGTTCCCGAAGGATTTTACATTCGACCCGGCCAACACACTTATGGTCAAATTCACGGCAAAGAACGTACCGGACGAACCGGTCTTCGGCGTCCCGGTCCTGGGGATATAGGGGCGGGAATGTATTTCAGTTTGTAAGTAACGATTCTATTTTTTTCTTTAAATAAGCATAATTGGATATGAAATATCCGTCCCTTACGATCCCTTCTGTATCGATGAGGATATAGACGGGATAAGAGCTGATTCCATAGACATCCATAAAGTCATCTCTTGTTATGCTCACGGGCCATTTGAGTTTTCTTTTACGATAATAATGATCCCTTATATATTCGTATTCCCGAAGTTCGGAAATATCCCGCTCGTATTCATAACTTCCCGTGTATTGTGTCACTCCGACAATCCTGAAATTGTCGTTTTTAAATTGTTCCTTCAATGCAAAAAGGGACGGCAAATAGGTATTGCAGGCCGTACAGTTCCAGGTAAAAAAGTCCAGGAGTATAACGTTTCCTTTCAATGCCGAAAGATCGACAGGTTGTTCGGTCCCCACCCAGAACTGGTATTCTATTGATTTAGCCTTTTCTCCCAAAATCTTTAATCGATTCTCAAAAAGCTCGAGCTGCTTTATGGAGTATTCGTCTGAAAATTCATTTTTTGCGTCATTGATGATGTTGAATGCTTCGGAAGTATGACCGAGTTTATTTTCGATATAGGACCTTAGGCCGACGATACGTATGACAGGTATGGTATTCCTTTGAATTCGCTCTGAAAGCAGCTGATTTAAAAGATTATTTGCCTTTTCATTATACTTTTCCGCCTGCCCCATATTTCCCGTTTCGGCAAATCCCAAAGCAATCGCATAATAGCATTCCAACTGCTCATGCGGCAGGAATATGGTGATGTCCACATATTTTTCAATTTCCCCCGGTTCGAGCAGATATGCATTCGGAAAATACAATTTAAGCAACCGCTTGTCTATTTTGGTGTCCGGATATCGATTGAAAATTATTTTCAGAATATCGATGATCTTCCGCTCGTCCTGTGCAATTTCTGCGATTTGTACGAGATTTTTTAAATCATTTATTGTTGCTATATTTTCAGGATCTGCCTTATTCAGATACTGCATTGCTTTGGCCGTTCTTTTGAACATGATATCATAATACCTGTCTTGCCCGCTCAGGTATTCTTTTCCCCTTTTATCCTTCAAAGAATCTTTAATTTCCGATGCCCGGGCCGCCATTTTTTCAAGCTCGCCGAGCTGTCTCTCTAAAAGGGTATATTTTTCATGCGAACATCCAACGATTATCGACAATAATAAAAATAAAAGTAAAAATATTATTTGTTTTGGCATTTTCAAATGATAGTAAAAGTTATACATCCTTGCAAGCCTTATAAAAGAGAAAATCGTAAAAAAGTTATCAATCCGTCCTCATGTCCCCTGCGTCATTCCGGCTGCCGGCACAAACCAAAACGGCCTGTTCCTCACTCACAAATCGGAAAATTCCCGTGAAGTACACAAAGCGTTCCAAATTCCGGGCCGTACGAGGTTCCGCCCTCAGTGACGTTTCAAAAATTTTCATTGACACATATACCTTTCTATAATATAATTCTTCTGAATCGTTTAAATATAAAGTCATGTATGATGAATAAAATATAATTGAAAAAAAGGAGAAAAAAAATGAAAAAGAGAAATGTAAAGGCTAAACCGGCATGTATGATTTTCATTCTGCTGTTATTCTGCATAGGCAATGTTTTCGCTGCAGAATGCGGAGACGTCAATGCAAGCGGAAGTATCGATATTGTCGACGCGCTTTTAATCGCCCAGTATTACGTGGGGCTGGATCCGACGAATTTCGATTCCACTGTGGCAGAGGTAAGCGGAGACGGCAATATCAGTATTGTGGATGCCCTGTTGGTGGCACAATATTACGTCGGTCTTGTTTCCTCATTCCCCGGCTGCGGGTCGACGGGGCCTACAAATCCCCCGACGGCGACAGATCCTCCGACGACGACAAATCCTCCGACAGACGCACCGGATCCCGGTCGTACCCAGGCGCCGTATCCGGCTCCAGCCGATAACGATTGCGGCAGTTGGGTGCTCAAGGACAACGTGTGCTGCGGACGGTACTGCAGCGATAACTTGCTCTCGGAAAGCTGCGACGGTTGCGGAGGAAACAGCGGAGCCAATTGCGTGGTGATCAGTTCCAAGGCGTCCAAGTCCGGTGTATGGCCGGAAGTCCATTCGGTGAGCAGCAGCGAACCCTGGCACTACTCCCGTTCGACGCACTACGGGATAGGAAAAGGCGGGGCGTGCGCGTTCGGACTGTATGGAATCTGTACAACGGCAATGAAATCCGGCGAACAATTTTATAATCCGGAATGCGAAGCCTTTTGCAGGGCCTACCCGGACCTCTGCAAGGACCCCTCCGGTACGACCTTCCGCGGAAACTGGGTGGCGCCTCCGGGCAACTACTATACCCAGTTCTGGCCTTCTCTTCCCGGTGAACGCGACAACTACTTGAGCTGCGGCGAGTGTTTCGAAATCGTCCGTACCAAGAAGGACGGCACCGATTACGAATCCGGGGAGTCCGGCTATACGCCCTCTGTTATCGCAACGGTCGCCGACTCCTGTCCTTGTGCCGCCAATACGAAATGGTGCTGCGGTTCGGGGCGGGATCACTGCTACGAAGTCGAGGATTTCAAATACGGCTGTCAGATTCCCCCCGGGCTGTCGTTGGATCCTGCGCGGGAACGTGATCCGCTTCCCGATGAGAGCATCCATATCGATTTGTGCAGTATCGCCATGGCCCGCCTGCAGTCGGGCAGTGCCACTGGAGGAATAATTGACGGCGTCATCCCGATCAAATACCGGCGCGTGCCGTGCCCCGTGGTGGGCAACATACATGTCTGGCTTCACAGCGGCGCGGGCAACTATTGGTTTGCACTCAGTGTCGTCAATGTCAAAGGCCTCGGATCTGTCACGATCGTCGAAGCCCAGACGGAGGCCGGGGATTGGGTGGCATTGGTGCGCGACCCCAACTACTCGACCCACCGCCCGCAAGAGCGGTACGGCACCTGGGTGATCCCGCAAGGGGCCGGGCCTTTTGCTCTCCCCATTTCCATGCGTTTTACGAACGGAGCGGGTACCACCATCACGGCCGAGGGAGCGATCCCGTCCTTTTCAACGTCGGAATCCGGTCTGGCTGAGAATTACTTCATCGACACGGGCGTTCAGTTCTAAAGGCCGCAGGTTGATGCTTGAAACGTCCCGGCCGGCCCAGGAGGCTGGCCGGGACTTATTCCCCCGGTCGGTAAAAAAAGCGATGAAGCAGAAATCGGATAATCTGAAAGACTCATTTTACTCTCCAATTCCTCATCATGTGAAAAGAAATATGCAAAGAATTATGACCGGGATTTATTGAAAAAGTATCAAAAAATTGAATCCACAAGAATAAAGCTATAGAAGAAAAATAATATGGAAAATCAAAAGGGAATCGGATATTGCGGTCTTGCATGCGCCGTTTGCAGTGAAAATTCACATTGCGCCGGATGCCGGAACGGGGAATGTAAAAATAAAGGCTGGTGTAATACCCTTCGTTGTTGTAAAGAAAAAGGATTGGCCGGATGTTGGGAATGTGAAGCGTTTCCATGTGAAGAAAGTACGGTAAATACTAAACGCATACGAGCTTTTATCGGATTTATCAGAAAATATGGAACTGATTTCCTTTTACGGTGTCTCGAGAAAAATGAGAGAAACGGGTTGATGTATCATTATCAAGGCACCTTGACCGGTGATTATGATAAACCCGAAACGGAAGATGAAATCATCGATGTGATACTCAAAGGACGTGAAAAGTGAATATAATCGCTGCACCCATCGGATCCCGGGGAGATGTTCAACCCTCTATCAATCTTTATCGGGGATTGCAGGAGGCGGGCCACGATGTGGCGCCGGCCGCCGTGAACACCTTGTGATTATATCGATCGGACCTGTTTATCAAGTGCTTCTTGAATAAATCGATAACTACTTGATTGAAGAATTCTCTCTATACCTTTATTATATATATATGAATTTTAACGAAGAAATAGGCAAACGAATAAAATCTCAACGTGAGAAGCTTGGTTTCAAACAAAACGAAATCGCCAATGCCTTGCAAATAAGTCCGCAGGCGGTTTCACATTGGGAGAAAGGTATCAACGCCCCGGATATTTCCCTGCTTGTACCGCTTGCAAAATTACTGAATGTATCGACGGACTGGCTTTTAGGATATTACGATATAGAAAAAGATGCTATAGAAGCTTCGGTATTTGTTTCCCAGATAATGGGGCTGACAAAAAAGATACAAACCATGGAAGCACCCGAATCCGCTCTCTGGATTAATGGATTTTTGCACCAGATAACGGAATCGATAATAAAATATGACGGGATTCCGGTCAAATATCTGGGTGGTGGCGCTTTAGCCTTCTTTACGGGCCCCGATCACCAAAAAAGATCGATATCGGCATCAATAACGGCAAAAAAAATCGTCAATGAACAATTGGCGATTGGATTGCATTCCGGTAACATATATGTGGGTTCTATTGGACATAAGGATTATGCTTCCAAAGATATTTCCGGAAAAACAGTCAATACCGCGTTTCGAATCGTGTCGCTGGCGTCGGAAACCGGTATAAATAGTTCTTTGAAATTGGTTTCTGAAGCCGGTTTTACCGATTATATAAATAAAAGAACGGAAATATTAAAAGGCATCAATGAACCGATTGAAATATGTGAAGTCAAAACAAATAGCGGCGAATAATGAAAACAGCTCCCTCATGAGGAGGTACGGTAAAGGGTGAGAATCGATTTTTTTTCTCTTTTATTACTGTTAATATTCCTTTTATCATGCACCGGGAATGAAGTTACCTCGTTAAATGAGAAAGTATTTTCATTAACATTGAATGGTGAATGGGAAAAAGGATATAACGGTGACTCAATATTGCTGCAGAAAAATGATGAACAATTGATATTTCAAACACATTTTTACAAGAATGAATTATCAGAGGCGGAAATCAAGAATTCCTTATTAAAATTAATAGAAATATATCGACAAGTCGAAATGCAAAAATCCGGGAAATCAAATATCGGTGAAAATTATTATGGAGAAATTAATGGCATTTTTATGGTTAGATTCATCGGTAATGAAGAAAATAAAAGAAATTTTTCTGTTTTTATATTTGGCACGACAAATTATTTGTTGTCGGTCTATTTTGAAAAAACAGATACCGCCGAAAGTGAGTTCGAGAAAAAAGCCGGTGAAATCATAAATAAAATGGTATTAAAACAATAAAAAGACACTATATCTCATGTTTTGCAGCCGATAAAAATGGGGGGTTTTGCTTCACACCCGGCCTGGAATCCATATTTTCCCGCCAATTTACCCGCCACGGCTTTCATACCGACTTCTTCTATCAGAATCAATTTCTAGCCGTTTTAATCGAAATTTTAATTTTTTTAGCTTCTTTTTACAAGACAATAATTCAGTTTCCATTAAAATGGAAACTGCGGAAGTTTATATATTAAAACAAGCTGTATAGTTTTGATTATAAGACAAATTATAGCTAAAGAAAGGATTATCGGATGAAAAAGTGTATTTTTTTGGCCATGCTAATGTGTTTTTGTCTGGTGACGGCAGGCGCCCAGACGATCACCTCAAACCAGACAGGCACCCATGACGGCTACTTCTATTCATTCTGGACCAGCGGCGGCG
>JAFGHO010000046.1 GCA_016930085.1 Spirochaetales bacterium | reverse complement strand
CGTTCACACTCACCGTTCGCGGTGAGGAACGATAAAGAAAACACTATCCAGAATAGCTGAATCGTCATTTTTTCGACCTCCGTCCCCGTGGTGTCCGATTTGTCCCCGGATTGTTAATATAGCAGAAGCCAGGGGCGATGTAAACTCGACGAACATCGTAATATTTTCGGTTTTCGCATGATGAGAGGATTTTTTTCTATGAGAATTCATCATCACCCATATGACAACCTGCTATACAATAAGTGAACTCCGGATTATTCCGCATCGTCCGGATAGCCTGTTTTATAAGGATCGAGGGGATCATTATAGATGCCGTCGCTGAACAGTTTACGAAAGGTTTCTTCCGTCCACGGAGGGTATAATTCTTCAATGCGGCTACGCTGCGAATAGGGGATGATATGCCGTTCGCTGTTAAATGAAAAGAGACTCAGAATAAAAAACAGCATGCATGCATAGAATGGAATATGCGAAAATCCGCCGAACACCGCTTCCAGGCCTTCTCCGGCCGCAGCGAGCAGCTGTATTGAGAGGATACAGAGAAGCAGGCACGGAATAAGCCAGAACTCGAAATAGTCGGGTTCCCAGTAGGCGGTAAACACTGAAAACAACACAAAGGAGAGGAGGATAAAGAAAAAGCTTCTTCCGTAACGAATCCACATAAACGGGAAAAAAACAATTACCCCGGCTAAAACGAGCAGACAAAATAAAGCGACGAGGTTAAACACACGGCTTTCTTTTCCAAACATCTCTTTCATATCGTATTGGAATACGAGTTCATCGTATCGTTTCGTCTGGTTTACGGTCGGGGAAAGAAAGGCATTGGTGAGACCGCGAAAGGATTGCCTGGGATCGAACTGTCTGAAACCGTGTCCGTATCCGCTAAAGGTCGCGTATCGAAATATCCAGGTCTGAAACGTCGTATTCTTGAACGGGCCGTTGACTGCGACGGGGCTTGGTTTGTCAAAGGGAAGATGATAAACCGATTTTCCCGCATAAAAGTACGCGGCGGTCGTTGCCGAGAGACAGATGGCGGTGATGATGCCGATACAAAGATACCGGCGCCCCGGTGATTTCCGGAGGGCACTTATCCTCTGTGCGGGGATGATCCTTAAAGGTCCGATCCCGTACAAACCGCCCGAATCGGCTAAAATCCCCCGATCTTCCAAATATCTTCCTGAATGATTCATGAGTCCGGCTTTCTTCGCTTTCCCGGGGAAAAAACACGAAGGAAGCCCCAGTGCGATACAGAAGGCGCAGCAGGCAATCCCCATATACTGATGAAACATTATATCCACAAAAAGAATAATACCGCCGGCAGCCGCATATAAAAAGATGAAACGCTTCGCGTGATCCATCCGTTCGAAAAACCAGAGGGTCGCGATCATCCCCGCGGCCGGGTAGATCGCCGTGTCGACCTTGACGGCAAAAACAAGGTAACCGTGACAGACGCCGACGAGGAGCCCCCCCAGCACTGCCCAGACCGGCTTTCCGGTCGAATGAAAAAGATACAGAACGGTAAAAAAAATACCGCAACAAGCGAAAAGGAGGGACCGCAGCCTGTTGTTGAACATGATATCGTCAAATCCTGCATTTCCAAGGTGTCCGTTTATAAGCGAATGAAAAAAGACTCCTGCCGAAGTCTCAAGGAGATGATGCGGATTAAAGACCGGATAGGTACCGCGCTTGATCGCCGTGATGATGTTATATCCGTATAACGCCTGATCATAGTCGATGTACCGTGGTATGAAATGAAAATGGAAGAGAAAGTATAGCAGACTCAAGGAGCATGCCAATAAGGGCGGGAGAAAGGAAAACCGTTTTTTTTTCACTGTCATCCGCTGCTCCTGGACATCGTATAGTGTGGGCATCTTACCTGTTTTATAGACCTGCGTCAATCGGGAGAAGGCGGTTGTGAAAAACTGCCGAGAATTCCGCGCAGTTTTTCTATGGTAAGGGGTACCGATCCTTCATAATGATTGTTCACGTTCACAAATCAATGCCGTCGGGCTTTGAATAGACGAGTCCCTCCCATGAAGGATATTTCCATCTGCATGTTCCCGTAAATAGATGTGCCATACCATCACCCTCACATGTCTTTTTTCGGCCAGAGAGAGAACTTTTCCTGGGTCAGAAAATCAGCGGCGTGCTCGATAAACTCCTTTTTTGTAATGAGAAATACGGTGTCCCCTGCCGCCAGTTCATACTCCCCCCGCGGTATGACAAACTCGTCGATCTCTTCTTTATAGACTCCCATGAAGACACATTCATCGGGAAATTTTTTATGCTGCGTGATCTCTCTTATTTTTATGCCGATGCTTTTTGCCTTCGCCGGAATTTTTATTGCGAATACATCCGCCTTTCCCTTGCCGAGGGTCATGATATTTCTGACCTTCGGTTGTTCGATTTCGATCATGATCTGATTGATAAGCAGATCGGCGACGCGGACAAGCAGACTGACACCGGCAAGCCGGTAAGATTCTTCGTAATGGGGATTATAAAGCCTGGCGATGATTCTCGGCACTCCGAGGCTTTTTGCAAGTAGGGCCGAGGTGATGTTGTCCGAATCCAGCCGCGCCAAACAGAGGACGATATCGGCATTCCGTGCCCCTGCCTTTTCCAGAACAGTGAGATCCGTCACATTCCCGACAATCGCGGGAGCTCCCGTCTCGCTGTGTACGACCTGACACGCAAGACTGTCTTTGTCGATGACAACGACATTATGGCGGTGTGCGACAAGGAGTTTCGTTACCTCCGTCCCTATCGTTCCCGCCCCGCATACAATTATATACATGATCGTATCTCCTTTTCTGTTTTCCGGTTATTTCGTGAATAATCCGGCTTTCATACACCGTGCATTTCACGGTGACACCCCTTTTCACATCCACGCACGCCTGCTAAAAAGAAGCAGAACCGGCAATATTTCGAGCCGACCGGCGAGCATCCCGACGATATAGGTGATTTTCACGACAGGATTGAGAGATATCATCTGGTCAACGGAGATATAGCACGGACCGATATTCCCCAGCGCGCTGCACATCCCGGAGAATGCACTTCCCGCATCAAGATCGGAAAAGAGAGATGTAATACACCCGCCCGCGACAATCAATACAATCCAGGCAAAGAAAATCCCGCACGCCCGGTAGATCTCGAGCGGATTCACCACCTTGCCGTCGACGACAAGGGGCGCGACCGATCGTTCGGGTGCCCGCAGTCTGAACACTTCCCGCTTTATCAGCTTCGCCAATATGCTGATCCTGAATACTTTGAACCCGCCGCCGGTCGATCCCACGCATCCGCCTATGACCATCATGACAAGGAAAAGCAGTTTTGCAGCCGAACCGAAAAACATCCCGCCGATATCCTCCGTCACGAATCCGGTTGTCGTAATAATCGATACGGTGTGGAAAAGCGATGCACGAAGGTTCTCCTCGAACCATACCGCGTATCCCCCGGGTGTACTATCGACCGGGGGCGGGACCGCACCGGAAAAAAAACGCTCAATCGCTATTACCGCGACAAACGACAGGATAATAGTCCACCAGTAGCGCATTTCGCTGTTATCGATAAGCGCCTTGATATCGCCCTTCAACACACGAAAATGGATAAGGAAATTCGTTCCTCCCAAAATCATACCGAGAATAATAATATATTCTATATATATATAATTGGGATGCCCGGACAATTTGTAAACCCCGATGCTTGCATCATAGGGCGAGAATCCTCCCGTGGCGATCGCCGTCATCCCGTGACAGATACCGTCAAACAACCGGACCCCTGCAAACATGAGGAGTGTGATTATGAAGAGGGTAAACCCGATATATATGGCCCAGAGTATTTTAACGGTGCTTGAAAGCCCCGGGACGGGGCGTTCGGCATCCACCTTATGGCTTTCAGCGCCAAAAAGACGATGGGCTTCACCCTTTCCGGAAAGAACCGCCAGAAAGAGGGTGAGAATACCAAGCCCCCCTATCCACTGAATCAACGCCCGCCAGAAAATGATACTTCTCGGCATCGTATCGAGTCCCCGGAAAATCGTAATGCCGGTCGTAGTAAACCCGCTCATCGTTTCAAAAAAAGCGTCCAGATATCCCGTCTTCAAACAAAAAACAAACGGCAGCGCGCCGATGGCGGAAAAGGCAATCCATGCAAGGCTGCAAATAAGTATTGCGGCTCTGGTATACGGAGTGCCTTTTGGAACGAGAAAATAGAAGAGAAGGCCGATGAAAAGGGCAATCCCTGAAGGGATGAGAAACGCCCACCAGCTTGACATACCCGATGAGGGTTCACCGTTGATAAAAGCAACAATCAGCGGAAGGAGAAGGATAACGGCAAGAATTATAAGAAGCGAACCAAGCGAGTTTATAATAATACTGATTGTTGAAAGTCTGTTCCGCACCTCCGTCCCTCCGTAAACGGGTAATTAATACTATAACCACAATCAGGCTTTTATCAACACCCTGTAACAATTTTCATGAAACCAAACGGTAGATCGCAACATCTCCGCTTTCCTAAAAAGTGAGGGATACCGAAATCGATCGCCGCTTGTTGCCGAAGGCGACAATATTGACTATATTGAACCAATATTCCCGGATAAACAAAGGATATCTTTATGATTTCTCTGCTGCGAATGTTTTCATTTCTCAAGAAATACCGACTTTCAATGACGGGATCTTTTTTTCTTCTCGTCATTTCAGTGGCCCTTAATCTGAGTCAGCCAAAGCTTGTCGAACTCGTGATCGACTACGGCATAAAGGCAGGGAAATTCGATTTGACCCTTCTTGGAGCCCTCGGGATTCTTGTCGCCGCCATTATCGGATTTACTTTCCATTTTGCGAGCGGGTATCTCCTCATCGGGGCTTCCCAGGGCATGGCATATGATATACGCAACAACCTTTATAACAAACTCATGTCCCTCCCTTTCACGAGTCTGGACAGATGGCGGACGGGGGAATTGATGGTGAGAATGAACTCGGATGTGACCACGATCATGATGTTCATCCGCATGGGTTTTTTTATGATCATCCAGTCTGTATGCATGATCACGGGCAGCCTCATCATCATGTTTCTTACGAACGCCCGGCTTGCGACCATTATGGCCGTCATTATGCCAAGTACGCTGCTTTTATTTTTTATTGTGGCAACATTGATAAGGCCTGTTTTCATGAAGGTAAGAGAAAAACTCGACAACCTGAATAATATGCTTCAGGAAAACCTTGCAGGCGCCAAAGTTGTGCGTGCTTTTGCCGGACAATCATCGGAAATAGACCGATTCGAAGAGAAAAACAGGGATTTCCTCAGCCAGTCGCTAAAGGTCGGCTATATAATATCGTTTCTCTTTCCGGTGCTTCATCTCGCGGGACAGCTTGCCCTTACCGCCACACTTTGGGTCGGCGGGACCCTTGTCATCGAAAACTTTCTTTCGCAGCAAAGCAGGGGTCTTTCTCTCGGGCAGCTTGTGGCATTCAATAACTATGCACTTCTGGCTATGTTCCCCATTATAATGCTCGGTATGGTCCTGAGTTTTATCTCCATGGCCGCGGCCTCCGCCACCCGAATAGAGGATCTCCTGAAAGAACCGTCCCGTCGCCCGGAAATCGATCATGAACAATCCATGAAACGGATTGAAGGCTCGATCGAATTCAGGAATGTCAGTTTCCATTACGGAGACGGTGAGAACGCACTTACCGATATCTCCCTTACGATCACTCCGGGACAGCGTATCGGTATAATCGGGACGACCGGCGCCGGAAAATCGAGTCTGGTTCATCTGATACCACTTTTCTATGAGCCTTGTGAAGGTGAAATACTGATTGACGGCATTGATAACAGAAACCTCACCTTTGAAACACTCAGAACCAGGATATCGGTTGTACTTCAAGAAACCATGCTCTTTTCCGGAACAATCCGCGACAACATCGCATTCGGCAGGCCGGAAGCCGATAACGCTGAAATCGAAAGGGCAGCGGAAGTAGCCTGTGCCCGTGATTTCATTCTCGAAAAAGAGCATGCCTGGGATGAGCCGGTCGGTGAACGTGGAGCCGGGCTTTCAGGCGGGCAGCGGCAGCGGATTGCCATCGCCCGTGCGGTCCTCTCACAACCCGATATTATCATCCTGGATGATGTTACCTCATCCGTCGATATCGAAACGGAGAACAGACTCATCGACAATCTCTATAACGAGTTTGCCGAAAAAACCGCCATCATCATCAGCCAGAAAATCAACACCATCAAAAACTCAGACAATATCGTGGTCGTCGATCGTGGTAAAATTGCGGGAAGGGGAACGCATGAAGAACTCCTTGCGGAAAACGAAATATACAGGGAAATCGCGACAACACAAACATCGTTGCTGCAATTATAACAGCTAATTGAAAAATGGAGTGTCGATCATGAAAGAAAGCAAGACGGCAAATATACCCGCATTTCGCCCCAGAGGACGACGATTCGGCCATGGGGGTACGATCGAATCGCCGCTTGATTTTAAAAAGGCTTTGACGCGGCTGCTTGCCTATATCGGTCCACAGACAATCGTTTTTCTCATCACCGCCATACTGATTCTGATCGATGTTGTCCTCCGCGTCGCCGCCCCCGCGATTATCGGCCGGGCGATAACCCGCTACCTCGAAACCACTCAGAATCTCTCGAAGTTCATCGAACAGATGATTGTCCTCCTGATTATCTACGGTGTTTCCTGGGCGGTAAACGCATTATACAACGCCCTTATCGTCAGGATTGGAAATAACATCGTTTTCCGGCTTCGTAACGATCTCTTCCGCCACATACAGACACTCTCCATGTCCTATTTCGATAAACGGGGCATCGGCGATATCATCTCGCGGCTTACCAATGACATCGAGATGATCTACAATGCGCTTTCAAACGGTATCTCACAGATGATAAGCGGGCTTTTTTCCGTAATCGGTGTCATTATCGGGATGCTGATGCTCAACATCCAGCTTTCCCTTGTAGTCATTTCCGTGGTCCCCGTCATGTTTATCGTAACGGGAATTATCGGAAAAAGAATAAGGGCGGCGTTCCGGATAAATCAGCAAAAGATCGGTGAACTCAGTGCCAATATCCAGGAATCGGTCACGGGAGTTAAAGTCATCCAGTCCTTTCACCGGGAAAAAGAGGAATATAACAAATTCGAGAAAATAAACGATTCCACACGTCGTGCCGGGGTAAAGGCCCAGTTTACCGCATACATTTTTATGCCCCTGATGAACCTCCTCACCGCCCTGGTCCTTTCACTGCTTGTCGGTATCGGAGGTTTTCTCATTATGGGGGGGAATAGTCTTTTCTCTATCGGACTGCTTACATCGTTTATTATTTACGCCAGGAGATTTTTTGAACCGCTCAGGCAGATGACCGGTGTCTATAACGTCATTCAGTCCGCGTTAGCCGGGGCTGAAAGGGTTTTCGATGTCCTCGAAACATCTTCCGATATCGAATCCGTAAAAAACGCGAAAAAAATCGAAACGATCGAGGGAACGGTCAGGTTCGAGAACGTTACATTCGGCTATACCGATGATAAGACCGTTCTGGAGAACATTAACCTGAATGTCAGTAAAGGCCAGATTATCGCGATTGTCGGTCCTACGGGTGCGGGTAAAACGACCCTCGTCAACCTCCTCTCCCGTTTCTATGATGTAACCGAAGGAGATATTTTCATCGACAATATACCGATCAAACAAATCGATGTTAACTCATTACGGACGAAAATGGGCGTCGTTCTCCAGGAACCGTTCTTTTTTGCCGTATCGATCAGAGAAAATCTAAAATACGGAAATCCGGATGCGACAGACAAGCAAATTGAAGAAGCGGCAATCATCGCAAACGCGCACCATTTTATTCAAAAACTTCCGGAAGGTTACGATACAATACTTTCGGAACGTGGTTTGAATCTCTCGCAGGGCGAACGCCAACTTCTGGCTATTACCCGCGCGATCCTTGCAAATCCGAAAATCCTCATTCTTGACGAGGCGACATCGAATATCGACAGCCTTACCGAGGCCAATATCCAGGAGGCCCTCCTCACTCTTATGAAAGGCCGGACAAGCTTCATTATCGCCCACAGGCTTTCGACTATACGGAACGCCGACAATGTCATCGTCCTCCATAATCGATCGGTTGTCGAACAGGGGACACATGATGAATTGATGATGAAAAAAGGTTTTTATTACCGGTTGTACATGATGCAGCGAACAAAAGCAGAGATAACGGAAGACATGGCGATCTAAGCCAAGAGTCTGCCGGGAAAAAGAGTCTTTCAGGTCCGGTGTCTTGTATGTGGTTTGTAGATTTGTTTTTAAAGTCGAAGTATCCAAAATGGTGAATATTGATTCGTATAGAGAGAAATTAATCTATTTCTACCCGGTAAATGCTGAATTAT